>JAGQGA010000400.1 GCA_020432595.1 Anaerolineales bacterium
ATGGTTGCCAAGCTGTTCATAGGCCCAGTGGGCAAACTGGATGATGTCGTAGTTGGGGCCACTGCGGGGGCTATCGGGTGCGCCGCACCCCAGCACAAAATCTTCGTGGTTGCCGCGCAGCAAATGCCAGGCGCTGTCGTGCGCCCGCGCCTGGGCAAAGGTGAGGCAGTCGAGGGAGCAGGGGCCTCGGTTCACAATGTCGCCGTTGACGATCACTTGGTCGGGTTGCCAGCGAGCAATGTCGTCGGCGACGGCTTCAAGGGCGGGAAGGTTGCCGTGGATGTCGGAAAGGATGGCGATTTTCATAAGAAATAAAATAGGACGCTGATTTTCCTGATTTTCCTGATGTCGCACGATAACCACTTCGTGATCAGGTTTATCAGGTAAATCAGCGTCCCATTTTGGGGCTGTTGTTATGGTGGCTGCAAGAAAACGGCCGTATTGTTCTTGCAAACAGAACCGCGATCTCTGCCTTTTGGAGTAGAGCATCGCGGTTACGATTTTGTCTCTATTTCTGGTGCAAATTATAACACGTTTTGCTGGGAAAAAAATCGGCCGTTTGGCAGGTTTACGGCGGCTGGTTCTTTGTGTATGCTATGGGGCGGTGAAGAGGCAGGGGGGGCGGGGGTGCAGGGGAGCAGGGGAGAAATCCCCCTACTCAAACGACCTGTTTAAAAAGGAGTGATTTGATGCATATTGGGATTGATTTTGGCACGACACACACAACGGCCGCTTTTTACGATGGCGAGAAGCTGCGCTTCTTGGTGCTGGATCGTGCCAACCGTGACCCGCACCTGCTGCGCTCGATGCTCTACATTACGAAGGAGCAGGAGGTGCTGCTGGGTCTGCGGGCGGTGGAGCAATATTTGCGCGACAATACCGGCCGTTTGGTGCGGTTTGAAGAAAAATTTGTGGGGACAATTACCAACATGGTGGCGCGAACGGCCGCTTCGCGTGGCCCCACTGACCCCGATGGCCCGATTGTGATTGTGCAGGATGTGTGGGTGGAGGAAGACGTGGGGGCATTGGGGCGGCTGATTCAGTCGGTAAAAACGGGGCTGCGGGATGCGGCGTATGAGGGAACGCGCATTTTTGGCGAGTTTTATTCAGTGCAGGCGTTGATTGCGCTGCTTTTGCGGCAGGTGCGGCGGGAGGCGGAGGCGCAGTTAGGTGGGGAAGTAACGGCCGTTACCCTCGGTCGCCCGGTTAAATTCGCCACCACCCCCGAAGAAGATGCGTTTGCCGAGCAGCGACTGCGCGAGGCGGCCGAATTGGCTGGGTTTGAGCAGATTGATTTTGCCCAGGAGCCGGTGGCGGCGGCGTTGTTTTATACGCTTGGGCTAACGGAACCGAAGCGGTTGCTGGTGTTTGATTTTGGCGGGGGAACACTGGATTTGACGGTGATGGGGGTTAACGGCCGTTCGCAAACCGACATTCTGGCAACCCAAGGGGTGCTGGTAGGGGGCGATGACATGGACAGGGCGATTATGCGCGGCAAAGTGGTGCAGGCGTTTGGTGCTGGCAGTACGATTGACCGGGACGGCCACCCCTTTCCCGCCCACCTGACGGCGCTGCTGGAGCAGTGGCAAACCATTCCAGAATTGTCCAAGGCCAACAACTTGCCCATCATCCGCCGCGCCGCGCTTTATGGCAACAACCCGCAGGCGTTCCGGGCGTTGGAATGTTTGGCGCTGAAAAATTATGGCTTTGCCCTGTTTGAGCAAATTGAACAGAGCAAGCGAGCGTTGTCGGTGGCTGAAGAGACGCGGCTGGTGATGAATGCCGAAGAGATCGCCCTCGATTTGCTGCTGACGCGGCGCGAGTTTCAATCCTATATCATTGATGAGCTGGTGGAAGTGCAGCAGGGGATTCAGCAGGTGCTGGAAAAGGCGGGGCTGGCGGCGGGCGACATTGATGTGGTGGTGACAACGGGTGGCTCGTCGCTCATTCCACTCTTTCAAAATATGCTGCGTCGCCGCTTTCCGCAGGCGGAAATGACCCATTCTGACACGTTTGGCAGCGTGGCGGCGGGGCTGGCTATTCAGGCGCAACGAAGCATGGTAATCGGTAATCAGTAAACGGGAATCAGTCAGGCCACTGATTACCGTTTACTGATTACTAATTACTCTCTTAATAATGTTCATTTACCTCTCCAAAGTTCTGCCCCTGCTTGTCTACCCGCTGGGGCTGGCGAGTTTGTTACTGTTGGGGGTGGCGGTGTGGGGGAAAAACGGCCGTTTTTCCCGCCGTCTCCTCATTTTTGCTTTTTTGCTGCTGTGGCTGGGTAGCAACCGCTGGGTATCCCATGCGCTGACCGCTCCGTTGGAAAATCGCTACCCGCCGCTGCCGCCCGATATGCGAGCCGATGTCATTGTGGTGTTGGGTGGGGGAACCGAACTGCTGCTGCCGCCCCGCCCCATTGTCGAGCTAAACGGCTCTGGCGACCGGCTGCTGTATGCGGCCTGGCTGTATAAGCAGGGGGTGGCCGATCATTTGCTGATGACAGGGGGGCTGCTGCCGCGTCTTAGCCCCGACATTGCCCCGTCGGAGGCGGAGGCGATGCAGCAGGCGTTGGCAATTATGGGGGTGCCGGCCGAAGCGGTGTGGATTGAACCCGATTCGCGCAATACGTATGAAAATGGGGTGTTGAGCAAGGCCATTCTGGATGAAAAAGGCATTAACAAAATTGTGCTGGTGACATCGGCTTACCACATGCCCCGTTCGGTTGCCATTTTTGAAAAGCTGGGGTTTACTGTGCTGCCCGCCCCCACTGACTACCAAACGACGGAGCTAGACCGTAGCTATTTTCAGGCACCGGACTTGCTAACTTTTACGCTTTATTTGCTGCCCGACAGCGACAACCTGTGGCTGACTTCGCGGGTGTTGAAGGAGTATTTGGGGGTGGTGATTTATTGGTTGCGGGGGTGGCTGTGAGTGGGGAGTAGGGAGTAGAGAGTGGCGTGTGAACGCGCATCACTCTCTACTCCCCACGCCCTACTCCCCACTTTTAAACGGGGTAGTGGGTGAAAAAAGTAGGAGAGATGAGCAGGGCGACGGCGGCAAGGGCAGCCCAGAGTAGCCAGACAAGGCGGCGGTGGGGGAGTTGGGTGAGCCAAACGGCCGTTAATAGCGCCACAAACGGGAAAATGTGCAGCAAGTAGGTCGCCTTGATGGTGTCGCCACGCTCCGGGTTGGGGTATTGGATGAGAAACCAGAGGTAGCCAGCCACCGAAGTGACAACCGCCAGCCAGGGGAATAGCGCGGCGGGGGCGGGGGCGGGAAGTTTGCGCCACAGCCAGCGGAGATTAACGGCCGTTGTCCACGCCATGCCCGCCAGAAAAACGGCCGTTGGCAGCAGCGCCAGCCGGTTTACCCACCCCAAAAACGCCCCCATTTCCGCCCGATTGGTCACAAACCCTTCCGGTAGCTGCGGTTTTTCCAGCTTATTGAGCAGCATGAAGCCTGGATAATATTTCTCTTTGATGTCGTTCCACCCCATGACGAGAAAATAGCTTTCGTGGTCGCCCCACATCTCGCTGTAGAATTTGGGCAGCAGGTGGTTGGAAAAATTGGGTCGCACGGGGTCGGTGAACAAAAGCCCCTCGCCTGATCCGAAGTAAAAATCAAGCGGCTGATTGGTTAACCCAAACGTTTCATCTGGCTCGCGGTTGAAGGCGGTGAGTGAGCCGTAGCGGTCGTAGAGGTAGAGATAGAACCAGCCGCCCACGAGAATGGCGATAACGGCCGTTAATACCCCATGCCACAACACAGGCCGCAAATACCCCCGCCAGCCCTGCGTTGGCCTAGATCGCACCTGCTGCCACCACAGCAGCAAATAGCCCGCCCCCACCACGGGGAAGAAAAAAAATGCCCACTGCCGCGACAAAATGCCCAATCCTAGCAGCACGCCTAGGGTTATGGCTTGCCTTACCGAACTTGTTTGTGCTTGCTGTTGCCGGACCACAAGCAATGTTAGCAGCAGCCCAAAAAAGAAAACATACGGTTCGCCGCGAATAAAGGCGAACGTTTTATAGTAGACGGGCAGCAGGCCAAAGAGGGCCAGCGTGGCGGCCGGCAGCCAGGGGCGCTGCGGGTAAAGCTGTCGCGTGAGGGCAACTAGGGTGAAGGTGCTGCCCAGCGAGAGCAGGACGTTGAGCAGCAGTCCAAAGCGAAGCGTGTGCCAGATGGTGAGCCAGTTGAGCCGGAGGAGGAGGGCGGGCAGGGCGTAGGGAAGGGGCGGGGAGAAAAATTCGGAGGATTCGCCACGTAGGAGATCGAACCAGCTATCTTCGATGCGGATGGGTAGCCCGTCTGCGCGGTGGACTTTGCGGGGGTCGCTGTTGGGCAGGATGCCGAGCGGGGTGGGGAAGTGGCCTTCGCTCATGGTGAGCAGATAAGCGATGTGGTCGTGGGCATCATAGCCGATGAGGGGGTGGTGGGTGATGGCGTTGTAGCCCACAATGCCGTTGATGAGGATGAGGAGGAGAAGTTGGGCGAAAAACGGCCGTTTTCCCCCCGCTTGCTGCTGCCAATGCGCTATCCAACTTGCTGCCTGCCCTTTTGTTATTGCCATCTTGTTGCCTGTCGTTTGTCTTCTGCGGTTTGATTATAAACCAATTGCGGCATGGTCAAAAACTTAACGCTCTTGGCAAAATGGCAAAAATGGAGACAATAACAAGGAAGGTAGGACAAGGAAATGGAACAATTAAAACCGTTTGCCTCTTTAAAGGCTCTGCGGGATGCCCATTCCCGCCTGAGAAAACGCCGCTATGAACGCGGCATGACCACGCGCTTGCTGCGTGATATTGACAAATTTGTTCAGCGAGGGCGGCTGACTGGGATGGTGCTGGCTGAAGATGAAGACCGCACTTATGCCCAAACTGTCCTGGATTATTGGACAAATGTTTTATACCGCGCACAGTGGCCGGAGCCAGATGCCACGCTTGTGACCTATCAATCTTTGCGACCCGCAACCCCGATGGCCGCATCGGTGTAGTAAAGCTGTTATTCGCGCAAACCGCGCCACTGGGCTGGGCATTCGCCCCAGTTGATAGTGGTTGCCCCTAAAAAGTCGGCTAAATTGGTGATGGCGCGACGAACGGCCGTTACCGTCTCCGCATCATCTGGGCTATTTTCCTCCGCATAAACTGCGTTAACGTGCAGGGTATTGGTTTGCCGATCCATTTTCGGGTCAACCCGCCCAATGAGCTGATCGCCGTGCAAAATGGGCAGTACGTAGTAACCATATTCCCGCTTGGCCGCTGGCACATAAATCTCGATGCGGTAGAAAAAGTCAAAAAGCTGCTCTGTGCGGTCGCGGTCGCAAATCAAATTGTCAAAGGGAGAGAGCAACGTGGTGCGCGGATGCCAATCGTTGGCGCGAATGCGTTCC
>JAGQGA010000401.1 GCA_020432595.1 Anaerolineales bacterium
CGTGACGGCCAAAAGCGATGCGCGGGACGCGGGGCAGGTGTTCCGCTATCTACGTGGCCCGATGACGGGGCGCATTTTGGATTTGTCGGTGACGCACGCGGGCGAACTATACAATTCGCCGCCGCCAACGTGGGTGGCGGGGGCGCTGATTGAGTGGAAGTTGGCGGGTTGATGGCGTATAATTTTGCTCATCTTTTTGCTAAGAATTAAGAATGGGACGCTGATTTACCTGATTTTCCTGATTATAAAGTTGATGTTGCTAATCAGGTAAGTCAGTAAAATCAGCGTCCTATTATGAAAAGGAGAATATAACATGGCGGCATTAGCCATTATTGGTTTGGTTTTGATTGTTATTTTTGTGGTGGCGATTGTGGGCGCAGTTGGCCTGGGTATTATTGGCATTGGGGCCAGTATGGTGAAGGGCGACGAAGAGTAAGCAAGGCGCACAGAACGCGAATGAGAGGAAGCCGGATCACTCCGGCTTTTTTTGTGTCTGTTTTGTTGTGTGAGTTGGGGAAGAAACGGCCGTTTTTCCCACCAACAGCTTTACCTAAAGGCGATTTACCCTTCTTCCTTTGTCCAAAAATCGGCCAGCATTTCTGCTTGGGTGAGGACTTTATTGACCGACTCTGTGTACTCACCCGTTGCCGGATCATCTGGCGGGTAGTTGTGCTTACGCAAAATACGCTTCACCAATACCCGCAATTTAGCTTGCACACTTTCCTTGTACTGCCAATCAATTGACGTATTTGCCCGCACCTTGTCTACTAACTCATGGGCAATTCGTTTAAGCACCACATCACCCAGCACCGCTTCCGCCGTTGGGTTGTCCGCCAGCGCGTCGTAAAACGCCATCTCATCGGTGCGTAAATTCATCTTCTCGCCGCGCTTGTCCGCCTCGCGCATCTCCTGCGCCATTCTGATCAGTTCCTCGATCACTTTGGCAGAATCAATCAGGCCGTTTTGGTAGCGGCGCACCGCGTCGGCCAACATCTCAGAGAATTTGCGGCTTTGCACCAGGTTGAGCGTCGAGCGGTTTTTGATTTCATCGTTCAACAGCCGCTTCAGCAGTTCAAATGCCAGATTGGGGTGCTGTAAATTTTGCACTTCAGCCAAAAACTCATCAGACAAAATCGAGATGTCCGGCTTTTTGATGCCGGCCGCATCAAACACGTCCACCACTTCTTCGGAAATGATGGCATCATTAATGATTTGCCGAATTGCGGTTTCGATTTCCGCATTGGTGCGTGTCTTTTGCTGCTCATCAAACTTGTTGAAGCGGGCCTTGATCGCCTGAAAGAAGGCCAAATCGTCGCGCACGTCGTTGGTAGCGGGATGCGGCACGGAAAGGGCAAACGCTTTTTGCAGCTTCACCACATTTTGCTTAAACCGCTCCTTGCCGTTGCGAACCTTCTCCCCATGTTGCACTTCGGTCAGGTCGGCGATGTGGTTGGCGGCGGCGAGCATGAAGTTGAGCTTATCTTTGGGTTCCAACGTGAAGTAGTGCCGGTAATCGAACGTGCCAAACATATCGGCAACGATTTCATGCAGTTCTAGCATTTTGGCGACCGCTTCTTCCTGGTCGTAGGCCAGTTGGCCGCGCCCTTCGCTGGCGGTGTAAATAGCCAACGCCTTCCGCAAATCCTGGGCAATGCCAATGTAATCCACAATCAAGCCGCCCTCTTTGTCGCCAAAAACGCGGTTGACCCGGGCGATGGCTTGCATCAAATTGTGGCCGTTCATCGGTTTGTCAATGTACATCGTGTTCAAAATGGGGGCATCGTAGCCAGTGAGCAGCATGTCGCGCACGATGAGCAATTTCAGCGGATCGGTTGGGTCTTTGAGGCGGTCGCCCAACGTTTTGCGGCGCGGCTTGTTGCGGATGTGCTTCTGCCATTCCAGCGGGTCGCTGGCCGAACCGGTCATGACGATTTTAATCGCTCCTTTGCTGTCATCGGGATCGTGCCAATCGGGGCGCAGCTTAATGATTTCGTCGTGCATGGCCACGCAAATGCGGCGGCTCATGCAGACAATCATGCCTTTGCCCGCTGCGGCCGTTTGCCGTGCTTCAAAATGGGCAATGAGGTCGGCGGCAACTTGTTCCAGCCGGGGCTGGCTGCCCACCACCGCCTCTTTGCTGGTCCATTTGGCAAAGCGTTTTTGCCGGTCGGTGAGTTCGTCATCTTCAGTGATTTCTTCAACTTGCTGGTCAAGGATGCGTTGGGCTTCTTCCGAGAGCTTGATTTGGGCCAGGCGGCTTTCATAGTAGATGCGCACCGTGGCCCCATCTTCCACCGCCTGCTGGATGTCGTACACGTCTACGTAGTTGCCAAAAACGGCCTGGGTGCTGGCATCTTCTTTTTCGATGGGGGTGCCGGTGAAGCCGATGAAGGAGGCATTGGGCAGGGCGTCGCGCATGTTGCGGGCAAAGCCGTCAATGAAGTCGTACTGGCTGCGATGGGCTTCGTCGGCGATGACAACGATGTTGCGCCGCTCGCTGAGCAGGGGATATTCGCCCCCTTTGGCGTTGGGCAGGAATTTTTGAATGGTAGTGAACACCACGCCGCCGGAAGCCACCGCCAGGAGCTTTTTTAAATCTGCGCGGTTGGCAGCCTGGGTGGGGGTTTGCCGCAGCAGGTGGCGGCAGTTGCTAAACGTCTCGAACAACTGCTGATCCAAATCGTTGCGGTCGGTGATGACAACGAGGGTGGGGTTGTTCATCTGCTCGGCCAAAATCAGTTTGCCCGCGTAAAAGACCATCGAGAGGCTTTTGCCGCTGCCCTGGGTGTGCCAGAAGACCCCGGCCCGCTTGTCGCCAGGGGGCTGGGTTTTGACGGTGGGCAGGCCGTATGCTTCCGGCTCCTGGCGCACCATTGGCGGCGCGGGCGCGGCGGCGCGGATAGTGGATTCAATCGCCCGGTTGACGGCGTAATATTGGTGGTAGGCGGCGATCTTTTTGATTGTTTCGGCGCGGCTTTCTTCAAAGACGATGAAGTGGCGGATGAGATCTAACAGGGTTTGTTTGTTGAGCAGGCCGTGGATCATGGGGACGAGGGCGCTTTCGGTGTTGGGGTCTATCAGGGTCAGGCCATCGGCCGTTTTCCACTCCATGAAGCGGCTGTAGGGGCTGGAGAGGCCGCCCACTTTGGCAAACCAGCCGTCGCTGATGATCAGCAGGGCGTTGGGGATGAAAAGCGACGGGATTTGCTGTTTGTAGGTTTGCAGTTGGCGGTAGGCGGCTTGAATGTCGGCGTTTTCGTCGCTGGCGTTTTTCAGTTCGATGACAACGAGGGGGATGCCGTTGACAAAAAGTACCACGTCGGGGATGCGTTTGTGGTGGCTTTCGGTGAAGACAAGCTGGTTAACGGCCGTAAATTCATTACTTTCCGGATTATCCCAATCAATCAGCCACACTTTGTCCGTTTTGGCTTTGCCATCGCCGATGCCGAATTTGATGTCCATGCCGTCGGTGAGCAGTTGGTGAAAGGCTCGGTTGTTGTCCAGCAGGTTAAGCGCATCGGCGCGTTGGGCTTTTTTGAATGCTTCTTCGCGGGCAGCGGCGGGAAGGTGGGGGTTGAGCCGGTTGATGGCGGCGCGCAGGCGGGCGGCGAGAAAGACATCGTTTAGGTCGCGCTCTCTGGAACGGCCGTTTACGATATGCGGGCCGTGCAGGACGGTGTAACCGTTGTCATCATGCAGCACGTCGAGGGCGATTTGTTCGATTTCGGATTCGTACATAATGGTAGTAGGGGCGAAGCATCGGCAGCCGATGCTTCGCCCCTACGGTTACGGTGACGACCATAACGAATCCGCATCCCATTGCGCCGGGTTATTGGCAATGTAATGGGCGATTCGTTGGTACGCCTGTTCGTCACGGATGATATGTTCCCAATAGTTGCGCTGCCAAACCGGTGTGCCGGGTGTGCCGCGCTGTTTGTTGATTTTACGGGAGGCCACCGATTTGAAATTTTGCACCATCGCGCCGATGGAACCGGAATCGGTGCCGTTGGGTTGGGGCCGTAGGGGCGAAGCATCCGCCCTTAACCCGTCTGGGTTATCCACGGTTTTGCTGGCGGATGCTTCGCCCCTACCCACCACGATCACAATAATGCCGTGGATGTGGTTGGGCATGACGACCCATTCGCCTAATGTGATGTGGGGGAAATGGCGGGCCAGGTCTAACCAGCAGGCGGCGACAATACGGCCGTTTTCATTCAACACCATCTCCCCAGCCACAACCTCACCAAACAGGTTTTGCCGGTTGTGGGTGCAAATGGTGATGAAGTACGCCCCGGCCTGGGTGTAATCATACCCCGCCAGCCGGATGGATCGGCGGTGATGGATTTGTGGGTTATATCGGTTTTTATGCGTCATATGTCACCGTTCGTCGGGCCGTAGGGGCGAAGCATCCGCCGCATAGGGCCTGGATTGACCAACAACTGGCGCGGCGGATGCTTCGCCCTTACATGCGCCGCGCCCATCAGACCACCACCTCCCCGCGCATGAGTTTGGGTAAAAGGGTGTCGCGGATTTCTTCCAATATGCGCGAGTCCCCTGTCTTAATTTTTCTCATTGTTAAAAAAGGTGAAACAGTTGCTTCAAATTCTTTAATTAGATCAAAAGGGGGAATGGCAACAGTTAAGGCATGAACATGATTGCGGTTTAAAGTAGGAACAGCGGAACCTCCATTCATTGCACTCAAATCTATCGACTTGAGAAAATAAAACGCAAAAATTGGCGTTGATTGCTTAAATTCCTTAACCCATAGCGAAGTATTCAACGGCCAAAAATCATCAGAACTATAGAAAACATTTCCAAGAACGCCGCTTCGCCCAGTGGTTACACCTGGGCCTTTTACTTTAAATTCCTCATGGGTCCCACTGGGGCCACTTGCAGCAATTACCGTGTATTTGCCTGGAATGCGGGTTTTTTGGGGAAGGTCAAATCCCCTTTGAAGAATCATCAAATCTTCGAACAACCCGACCCGCCAGCCGGCCGGAATCAAACCCAACTCACTATCTACAAATTCGCCAGTGGCGCCGGGGTAGTTGTAGTGGACGAACCACTCCTTGAAGATGGCCTGGGCGATGGCTTCCAGCGTGGCGTTGGTCTGCCGGTTCAGCTCAATCTTCTCATCCAACGCCGACAAAATCCCCGCAATCCGCTTTTGAGTAGCCATCTCTGGGAGTGGAATTTTCAGAGAATGGATTACTGGAATTCTTAGGTTGCTAACAGTTGAACCAGCTCCTTCATGAGCATTTATCTGATTTTGGACAAATCTTGATTGGAGGGAATACAAAAGAAATGGTAGGTTCAGAGAGCATCGTGTAGAAGAGGGTCGGGTAATTTGAAGCACAATAACTCCTGAATAGACCAAACATGG
>JAGQGA010000402.1 GCA_020432595.1 Anaerolineales bacterium
CTCCCAATACCGCCTCTGCTGCTCATCCTCCTTCCGCGCCTCATTCGGCAGCACCGTCTGCGCCCAAATTTGCCCGTGCGGGTGCGGGTTGGAACTGCCCATGGCCGCCCCCTTGTTTTCAAACACCTGCACCCAACGGTATTGCTGCCCCAGTTCCACGACCTGCTCTGCCCACACATCCACCACCCGGCGAATGGCGGGCGGCTCCATCTGCGGCAGCGTCAAATCGTGGCGCGGCGAAAAGCAGATGACGCGGCACGTCCCCTCCACCCCCTGGCTTTGCAGCAGCGGGTGTTCGCTTACAGCTTCGGGCGTGTCGGGCAGCAGGGCGGCAAAGTCGTTGGTAAAGACAAAGGTGCTGTCGTAGGCTGAGTTTTGGTAGCCACCAGCCCGTTCGTTGCCGGGGCAGAGGTAACAGGTGGGGTCGTAAAACGGCCGTTTTTCCTGCGGCGGTCGCTCTACCTGCCCCTGCCACGGCCGCTTCGTCCGGTGCGGCGACACCAGCACCCACTCCCCCGTCAAAAGGTTCAACCGCCGATGCGGATGTTCAGTCGGATCAAAAATCATTCGTGCATTTCCTCTATATTCCTACTATAATGCAAATCATCGAGGAGTTCTTATGCCAACAAAGAGAATTGGTGGCTTTCTGTGCTATTTTGTTTCCTATGATTGTATCGAACCACCACACATCCATCTAGCAAAAGGTAAGGGGCGCTCTGCCTCTAGCGTCAAATTCTGGCTCTGTCCCCTTGAATTGGCTGTTAATAAAGGCCTGAGTGGTGGTGAATTGCGAACTGCTTGGCAAATTGTTGAACAAAATCAAGATTTGTTCCTGGAGATGTGGGATGACCACTGTAACGATTGAAATTGAACCTAAAGTTGAAGATGTAGCCTCTATTGAGGACAAACTCTATGTTTCCCTGGCAGACGGCCGTTTAATCGCCATTCCCCTCAGTTGGTATCCTCGCCTAACCCACGCCACGGCGCAAGAGCGAGCCAACTGGCAGATTTTGAGCGACAGCAGCGGGCGCGACATCATTTTTTGGGAATCACTCGACGAACTCATTCCCGCCATTGCCTTAATCGAAGGCATACCCAGCCGCGAATCGGCAAAATCATTCAACCGCTGGCTGCAACAGCGAACAGTAAGCAGTGAGTAACCCCACCGCCTACTGTTTACTGATGACTGATTACCGATAACTGATTACCGATACGCCGGCAGCCAATCCCCGTGCGCTTCAATCAAATCATCCACCAGCGACCAAATTTGGTCCAGACTTAGCTCCGCCGCCGTGTGCGGATCCAGCATCGCCGCGTGGTAAATATGCTCCCGCTTGCCCGTCAGCGCTGCTTCCACCGTCAACGCCTGCACGTTGATATTGGTTTGCATCAGCGCCGCCAAATGGGGCGGCAGCTTGCCAATCTTCATCGGCTGCACCCCGTTTTTGTCCACCAAACACGGCACTTCCACACAGCATTCTTCGGGCAAATTGTCAATGAGGCCATTGTTCATCACATTGCCATAAATCACCACCGGCTTGCCCGTTTCCATCCCATGAATGATTTGCGAGCCATATTCTTCGCTGCGCTCATGCTTAATCGTCGTCCCCGGCTGCTCCAAATAGTCGCGCATCCCTTCCCAACCCTGTATTTGTAGCTCACAGCGGTTAATGTACTCGTCCAGCGGAATGTGGAACTCCTCAACCAGGTCAGAGCGATCCCGCTTGATGAACCAGGGCACATATTCGCTAAAATGTTCGCTGGATTCGGTGACAAAGTAACCCAAGCGGCGGAACATTTCATAGCGCACGGCATCGGAAATAGCCCCAGTGCCGTGCGCTCGCTCCGGCATCACCGCCCGCTGCGACACCTCACGGATTTGGGGATACAAATCTTCGCCGTTGCGCTCGAAGTTGAGGTAAAAGGCCATGTGGTTAATACCAGCGCACAGGTAATTGACTTCCTTAAACGGCACGCCCATATCGCGGCAAAGCTGGGAAGCGGTTCCCTGCACGCTGTGGCATAAGCCAACGGTTTTGATTTTGCTGGCTTTGTTCAGCGCCCAGCAGTTCATCGCCATCGGGTTAACATATTGCAGAAAGGTGACATCGGGGCAAAGTTCCTCCATGTCGTGGGCCATTTCCAGCAGCACGGGAATGGTTCGCAGCCCGCGCATAATGCCGCCAATGCCTAGCGTGTCGGCAATGGTTTGGCGCAGCCCATACTTTTTGGGGATTTCAAAGTCAACGACAGTGCCGGGCTTGTAGCCAGCCACTTGAATCATGGAAATGGCGTAGTCGGCTCCGTCGAGCGCAGCGCGGCGATCCAGGGTGCTTTCGATGGTGGGGTTGGCACCCATCGCATCGGCCAGTTTATGGGCGACAATGGTGGAAGTGCGGAGCCGCTCTTCGTCAATGTCGTGCAAAACAAAGGTGGAGTTGGCTAATTCTGGGTAGCTCAGAATATCGCCCATTAAATTTTTGGCAAACACAGTGCTACCCGCACCGATAAAGGTAATTTTAGGCATTGAGTCAGTTCTCCTCTTAAAGAATTTTGACAGGATTTACAAGATTAACAGGATTTATGGCAATCCCCCGCATTATAAGTAAACAGTGAACAGTAAGCAGTACGTACTGATTACTGATTACTGATTACTGTTTACCGGCTTCTGCATCCAGGCGTGGCGTAAATAGTGGTGGGCGGCGGCAAGCAGGAGCAGCAGTTCACCGGCATTCCACCAGAAATGGACATCAAGACGAACGGCCGTTGTTAACCCCGGCAGCCGACACAAAAACGTATTGCGCGTCAGATCACTTTGCGCCAGCCAGCCACCCTGCCCCAGCACGCCCGGCAGCCCCTGTGCCGGAACGGATGTAATCCCCATTTCCGCCAGCCGATTTAGCACCTGCAGATAGCGTACAAACATATAGCTGTGTTCGGCCGCGTGAGCCACCGCCCAAATAACCAGCAGCCACGCCCAATGGTTGCGCCAACCAACCTTGATCAGCACCAGAATGACAGCCACAACCAGCCAGTTCCAGGTAAAATGCACCCACTCGCTGTTAGCCGGGGAAAGCAACCCTGATGAATCACGCGCCGTCCAGTCCAAGACATGGTACTGTACCCACTGCGCCAGATGCTCAATGGTGTGGAACCCCTGTGCCGTCAACAAAAAGCTGAGACCCATGCCAATTTGACCATAGCGCTGCCAATCGGCCCGCCATTTGAAGGCCATTGGCAGCAGCAACAGTGCCAACACCAGAGCCGATGCCCCCCACAGCGGCCATTCATATTGCTGCACGCCCAGCCAGCTTAGGCCAACGCCCACAGTCAGCATGAGCAGCAGGAACCCCCATTGTTCACGCGGGTTGAGAAGCGCAAGCAGGGGAAAAATCGGTTGACCAGGGGTTAGAGATTGGTTGCTCATTCGTTCTCAAACCCCGGAGGTTGTTGAAACCTCAGAGGTCTTTCATCATCGTACAACAGTGATTAATGTCTCCGGCGTAATGGTCTCAACTACTGAAACGGCCCCATCCGGCCAGACAATTTCTAATGGGCCTAATTCTGCCTTACTGGAGAAGCCAAAATGAATACGAGTGGCATCGCCAGAAAGGTAGCCGCTGCCGGAGCGCACATCGCGCCATTGGGTGCCATCGCTGGTGACAAGCCGCAGTTGAGCGCCAAGAGCATGGCTGTTGGGGCTACCCGGCCAGCGCAAATCAATTTCAACGCTTTGGCCGCCGCAAAGCTGGTTTTCCAGCAGTTGGGCGGGGGAAAGCAGGTTGTTAATGACGGCATCCAAATCGCCATCGTTGTCTAAATCGGCTAAGGCGAGGCCGCGCCCGCTGGCTGTGCTGCCCATGCCCCATTCGGGAGCAAGGGTAAAGCTGCCGCCGCCGGTGTTGCGAAATATCTGGTTTTCTTCCACCAGTTCGTTGTTGGGCAGGTAGGCAAACAGTTGACTATCAATCATGCCATTGACGACGTATACATCGAGGTGGCCGTCGTTGTCGAGGTCGCCGAATTTGCCCGACCAGCTCCAGCCGCTGGCAGCAATGCCTTGACGAGGAGCGCGGTTGGCAAAACGGCCGTTTTTTTCATCAGCCGCCGACTCCCACACCTGTAGCACATTTTGCGTCAACTGCGGGTCATCGTTAGGAATCCGGTGCGGCATTTCGTCCATCATCGGCAGCCACCGCGCCATGTTTTCCACGCTGATGTCATAAGGGTTCATGTCGGTGGAAAATAGCTCAAAACGGCCGTTATTGTCCACATCACCCCAATCCAGGCTCATGGTGCTGTGGCTGGTGTGGGCAAACGGGGCCGCCGCTTCCCAACCCGCCGCGCCGTTGTTAAACCAAACCTGGTCGGGAAAATCAAAATCGTTGCCCACCACAATGTCTCGCTGGCCGTCACCGCTCACGTCCACCAGGGCGATGGTTAACGCTTGCGACTCTTCCGCCAGCCGTTGGGGAGAAAAACGGCCGTTTTCCCCCTGCATATAGCTGTAAACCCCCACCCCACCGCTAAACAAAAAGGCATCGCCCAGTTCCCGGTGCAATTCGGCATCATAGGAACCCGTCACCAAATCGAGCCGCCCGTCGCCGTTCAAATCCCCCCAAGCCATGGAGTGCGCCTGTTTTAGCACGCCGGGCAGCCCCTTGTGGGAAAATTTGACGGTGCCATCATCATTAAGCTGATTTTGCCACAGGCTCAGGCTGCTTTTTACGTGGGTGAAAACGATGTCTAAACGGCCGTTGCCATCCACATCCACCACATTCACCGCCCGCGTCCCGTCATCAGCCAGCGTTTCCTGCCTAAAGGACAGCCCACCATCGTTCCAGAAAATGGAGGGGAGACCATTGAGGTTGGCAAATACCATATCCAGGTACCCATCTCCGTCCAAATCGTTCACCGCCACCCCCGACCCATTGGTTTCAAACATCCGCACTGCTTCCCCATGCACTTGGGTGGTGTGAGGCAATGTGCGAGCCACAAAACGGTCAGTGCAGCCGGGGGTTGGTGCCAGCGGAGAGGTAAAAGTAGCAGTAGGTGTCGTATGAGAAACAGGTGTTTCTATTGGCAACATAGTAACAGGGCTTGGTTGACAACCACTTATCAGCAGCCATATAAAAACCCAGGCAAAGTTACATCGCCACACTTTCATACCATGCCACCACGCACACTACCAACAGCAATAACAGCCAACGTGAGATAGATTGCAGCTTGCCTGTTAGCAAACTGCAATCTATCTTAAAATTCAATCAATGTTTATTCGTCAAACAAAGCATTTACCTCAGCGTTTGCCTCTGGTAAAGCCGTTGCTGGATCTGCCTCACCCAGCATAATGCTGTCCATCACTGGCCCCATAATG
>JAGQGA010000403.1:0-3818 GCA_020432595.1 Anaerolineales bacterium
AATGTTTACCAAATTGGTGGTAAGACAACCGATGGGGTGGTTGGTGACATGACGGTTTATCATTCCGGCGACCATGTGTGGGAATCGGTGGCAAGCAAGCCAACGGCCGTTTCTGATAGCAGTGCCGATGTGCTATATGGAGAAGTTTATCTACCGGGCGGCCGGTTGGCAGATGGAACTGTCACTGACCTGATGGAAGTTTACAGCCCCGCGAATGATGCTTGGCGGCCGGCTATGGCTCTGCCAGAGCCTCTAGCCGGTGGGTTAGCCATTGCCGAAGGCGGTTTTCTTTACGTGTTTGGTGGGGAAAACGACAATGGTGAACGGGATGCAGCCTATGTCTATGACCCCGGCAGCGACAGTTGGCGACCACTGCCACCGTTACCCACACCGCGCAGCTTTGCCACTGGTGGCTCCGTCGCCGGGCTGCTCTACGTCGTTGGCGGGCTTGAGGCCGGGCAGGAAGTGGACACCTGCGAAGTGTTCAACCCCACGGACGAGATTTGGCTCGACTGCCCTCCTTTGCTACTGCCGCGTGGCGGTGCCGGATCGGCCGTCGTACTCAACAAGCTATATGTGCTTGGGGGTGGGGTAAATGCTACCAGCGAAACGGCTTTTGGCGAGATGTATGACCCCAAGAATGAAACGTGGCAGGTGGTAAACCTTCCCATGCCCGACGAAATGGGCGACTGGGCGTATTTAGGTGTGACTCACATCGAATCACGGATTTATGCGCTGGGCGGCCGGCAAGGTGATCAGCTAACAGATACCAACTTCGTCTATGCTCCCCTTGTCTATCAAACCTTCCTCCCCTCTGCCAGAGGAGGTGGTGACTAAAAATCGCCCGCAAGTTTCTGCGGCCGAGGATTCCAATCCTCGTTCTTCAGTACAACACGAGCTTTAGAAAGCTTGGCTACAGGTTTGGTAATTCCGTTGTTGGAACAGGCATGGCGGCGCGAATCTGTTTCCAGGCATCTTTTTCCTCTTCAAATGCTTCGGCGTAAAACCAGGTTAGCAGTTTGGCATCTCCCCACGGTTTAAGTGCTTCAACCAACTTTACCCCTATTTCGCTTAGCATTGAGCGGTGGTAAGCATCTTCGTCGGCAAAGTAAAGTTCATACATGAGATGAAAGCGGGAAACGCCACCGGGTTTACCGACGACACGGCTCACTTCACTTTTGAGCAGCTCAGGAAGCTGTTCGGCTAGTGGCAGGTGGGTTTGAGAGAAGAAGGCTTCGAGGGTGTCTTCGTCGTCCACGAGGCGATAGATGGTGACAAATTTAAAAAACATGAATAGGAAAGATTGGAGAGTAGAGATTGGAGATTGTGAACTCTCTTAATCTCCAATCTCTACTCTCTAATCCCATAGTTGGTGAAGTTGGTCTTTTAGGATAGTGCGTTGATGCTGGTAGTCGGCATCGGCCAATTCACCAGCGGCATGGGCATCTTCAAGCGCGGCTAGGTCGTGGAGGAGGGCGTTGGCGGTGAGCGGCTCGTCGTCGTCGTCGGCTTGTTGCCAGTGCCATAGAAGCCCGCCAACCAGTGCCAGTGCCAGAACGAGGGCGACGGTGCCGATGACTAACTCGGTAGTTTCATTGCGTATCAGCAAGTTGTTGCCTTCAGTATCGGTGACGACACGCGGACGGCCGTTTATGGTCACATTCAACGCCTCACCCGCTGCCAAACCCGGCTGCGTGTAGGTCAGAAACGTGCCTGATGCCAGCGACTCGCTCCCCTGCAACTGCCATACGCCATCTTCAGCCACCGATACCCCCACATCTGGCAGCAGCAGCGAAATCTGATTTGTATCATATACCAGCGGATGGGCAATCGTTAACCCTGACTCATTATATGGCAGATCGTACTGCACCAGCAGGTTGAGGCTGCCCTCGCCGGGGCGCAACGGCAGCGTATCGGCCCAGCCAAAATCTGTTTGTATCATTTCGCTGGCGGGGATAAAGCTGTTGAAGGATTGAAAGGCGCGTTGGAAGGCCACATTTTGTGCCCCAGTGGGTAACACAAGCCGTATTGTTCCCTGTAGAGGGTCGCCCGTCTCACCAGTGTACATGGCAGGGGCACGGTTGGTGAAGATGTAGAGTTCGGTGACGCGAATGACATCGGCAACGAACTCGGTGATAAAGTGAACGCGGTCAATGACGACAACGCTGGGGTCGGTGGTGGTATCGTAAACTGTGATGGGGAGTTCTAACGTGGGCTGGTTGGGGTCAAGCTGGGTGACATCGCTGCTAAAGCGGGTGCCGTTGTATTCGGTGCTGATGACGTAGACCCAGTCGGGGGGGACGAGGGTGAGGTCGAAGGAAAAATGGCCGTTTTCCCCCACCGGTGCCGTTAAGGTCAACGCCTCTTCCAAATTGGTTGTAAACGCTCGCAGTGACGCTTCTAAGCCCGTAACCGTTTCGCTGGTGGTGCCATTGATCACCTGTCCAGTGATGGTAGCGGCCTCAATTGGCTCCAGCGGCGGGAAGAGGTCAACGTAGCCATAGCTAAAGGTGCGGCTGTAATCAACCACATCCGCTAATGTCTGTTCATCCAGGGTGTAGGTGTGGGCGGCGGCACCGCTCATGCCGTCTAGCACCATTTGGTTGCTGCGGTTAAACCAGTAGGCTAGATCGGTGAGGTCAGGTGGTACACCAGCAGCGGTGTCAGCGCCACGCCCATCGCTGCCGTGGCAGGCAGTGCAATTTTCTTGGTAGATGGCGGCACCGCTTTCGATGGCTGCGGCGGGGGTGCTGAGGCTAAAAATGGTGGCAATGAGATTCCAACGGTCGGCCTCGGCGATGGGGTCTGTGGTGCTGGAGCCAAAGGGAGGCATAAAGCGTTCTAAACGGCCGTTTGTGATGGTCTCAAAAAGAGCTGTGGGAACGGCCGTTTGCCGGTAGGCTGGGTCAGCAAAAACGGCTGGGGGCACTTGCAGATTGACCACCATGGGGCCATCTCCGCGCCCTTGTTCACCGTGGCAGTTGGTGCAGCGGTCGGCAAAAATGACGTATCCCGCCTCGGCATTAGGCGGTGTAGTGGGAACAACGGGGTCTTGAGCCGCCAGCGTTGCTGGCAGCAGTAGTAAGAGCAGGACGAGAAGGGGGAGGTGCTTCATAGGGAGGAGGTAAGCAGTAATTGGCAATCAGTAATCGGTACTGATGACTGATTACCGATTACCGATCTGATGGCCGCAGGCGGCACAGAATTTATCATTAGCGTCTACTGGCTGGCCGCACTGTGAGCAAAAACGAGCCGACGTGGGTGTGGTGTGGTTTTGGCGCAGCTTGGCGATGGCGGCTTCAATTTCGGCATCGCGCTGCTGGTAGCGGGCATCGCTGCCTATTTGGTCGATCTGCTGCAAAACGGCTGCTGCTGCTTCAACAAGCTGCTGGCGCTGCGGTTGATAAACGGCCGTTGGCACCTTGCCCGTCTCATGGTCAAAGTCAAGGGCGTGGATGTCGTCGAGCAGATTGTCTTTTTGGGTCAGCAGTTGCTGCCGTGGGGTGGTGGAAACGGCCGTTTGCCCCGTTCGCACAGCCAAAAACGGCCGTGCCAAAAAGAGCAAAACGACAAGGAATATGGCAAAGCCGAGGAGGAGAGAGCCGGTAGTCATGGAGATTGGAGATTAGAGATTGCGGTAATTTCCAATCTCTAATCATTGGTTGTCATTCTTGAATAAGCTGCCCAATAACCCCATCTAGCACCCGTTCCGAAACGGGGCCAATTTGCACATGGGCGATCTGGCCGTCCCGGCCAATGAAAAAGGTTTCGGGTACCCCCGTAATTTCATAATTTTGGGCAATGTCGGTGCCGAGGTC
>JAGQGA010000403.1:3918-5368 GCA_020432595.1 Anaerolineales bacterium
TGGCCGTCCCGGCCAATGAAAAAGGTTTCGGGTACCCCCGTAATTTCATAATTTTGGGCAATGTCGGTGCCGAGGTCGGGGGCGTTGGGGTAGGTAACGTTAAACTCTTGTAGGTAAGCCAGGGAATTTGGCTCGGCATCTACATAGGCAATGCCAAGAAAAACAACGCCCTGGTCGCGGTACTGCTGCCACCGCTGTTCCAGCAGGTCTGCTTCCACGCGGCACTCCACGCACCAGGATGCCCAAAAATTCAGGACAACCACCTTTCCACGCATGTCGGCCAGGGTAGTTTCCGTAACGGTTTCCCATTCATAGCCGTTGAAAAACTGCATGTTAAAGTCTGGGGCAGTCTGCCCAGCTTCGGGACGCACGCGGTTGCTGTTGACAAGCCCCCAGCCGGATAGGCCGAGGATGAGGGCAATGGCAAGCCACATGAAGAGGGTGGTGAGACGGTTTTTTTTAACGGCCGTTTGTGTCTCAGTTGCGGATGTTGTTGTTGATAGATCACTCATCACTTATGATTCCCCTCGCAATTCTGCCTCGATGCGGGCGATGTAGTCTGATTGCGGTGCTTGGGTGGGGGGCAAAACGGCCGTTTCTTCGCGTAGGTTTGGCTCTGCTGCCACAACGGCCGGCTGCTGCAATTTTAGCCCGCGCAAATAGCGACTAAAGAAAAAGCCGCCCACAACCACCGCCACCACCGGGAAAAACCACAAAATCAGGTTAGCACCCCGGCGCGGCGGTTCGGCCAGCACACCATCACCAAAGCGCTGGGCAAAATAAGCTTGAATTTGCTCTTCCGTTTCCCCTTGCGCTAATAAATCCCGAATTTGCGCCCGCCAATCCATGCAGGCCTGGGTGGGGCAAACATCCAGCGGGGTTGATTCACAGACGGGGCAATATAGCCCTTTGGCGACTTTGTTTACCTGGTCGTCGGTGACAGGCTGCTGGGCAACGGCCGTTTGTGCCACCAGCAGCAGTAAAATGACCAGCCAGAGTTGTTTATAAACACGGTTAGCAGAAAACACGAATAGCAAGTGATCTGCGCTCTTCTTCATAACTTCCTTGTAACTGTATCGTGTCATTCCCGCGAAAGCGGGAATCCATACTTATGCCTAAGTATGGATTCCCGCCTACGCGGGTATGGCACCTCTTTTTTGTAACTTTTTCAGGAAGCCCTGTACTGTTACACTTCTTTTTATGCCGCATTAATCGGCTGCCCCAATAGCGGCGCGGCGTGGTTGGGGCACACGTTGGCGTTCCTTGCGGGGGTCAGGCCAGGCCGCGATGAGGGTGCCAATGACAAAAATAAAGCCCCCGGCCCAAACCCAGTTGACCAGTGGGTTTAAAAAGACGCGGAAGGTGGCGGCATCGGCGGTGGTTGGTTCCCAGTTGACCAGCAGAACGTAGAAATCTTCGCTGATGGTGGCGCGGAGGTCGGGGATGGTCA
>JAGQGA010000404.1 GCA_020432595.1 Anaerolineales bacterium
CACGGTTGCCCCGGTGGGCTGTTCACCCCAGCCTTAACAAAAAGCTCCGTACTGATACCCGCAGGGTAAATGCCCGTCACTTTGATGCCGCTGCCAGCCACTTCCAGCTTAAGCGAATCCGTAAAACCCCGCGCTCCATATTTGCTCGCCGTATAAATTGACCACCCGCCGTTTGGCTCAACCCCCGCATTAGAAATCACATTCACAATGTGTCCCGATGCTTGTGGTAGCATCAATTTGAGAGCCGCCTGTGCCACAAAAATAACGCCCACCAAATTGGTGTTAATCGTGCGAACAATATCCTCTGCGGAGGCCAGCGCCGTTTTCCCAGAATGCCAAACCCCCGCATTGTTAATGACCAGATCAACCTTCTCTGCTTGGGCATGAATCTGTTCAAAGCAGGCCGCAACGTTTTCCGCCGAGGTGACATCACAAACGGCATACGCGCCCATGCCACCCTTGGCCGCTATATCGGCCACCACTTGCTGCAATTTCGCTTCATTTCTTGCCAAAAGCCACACAAAATAGCCTCTGGCTGCCAGCATCTGGGCCAGAACCTCACCTAAGCCATCGCTGGCTCCCGTGATGACCGCCACCTTAGTTTGAACACCCATTGTCATACTCCTTGAAAGCAAAGTCTTGTTCTCGATTGGTTTTCGTTGATGGCAGATTGTTTTACCATCGAAAAAGTAATCAGGCTATTTTTATTCGTAGTGCTGCGGCTGTCTCAAAAAGTGCTGTGGGCAGTCATTCGCAGCAACCATAAAGCCTTTGCCAATTTTGCTGATACACTTGCCTAGCTTAGAATTGAAGGATGCACCCTAACGGAAGCAGAAAGGAGAAAATTGATGAGCGAACCTTATACAATTTATTTTGCTGGCGACCTGTTCGACCACAAACACCTAATTGGCAACGCCGTTTTGGCCGACTTTATTGAGCGGTTGTCAAACGGCCGTTACGCCTGCCGCGTTCCCCAAGATTTCGAGTTCGTCACCTCGCGTGGTGTGGACATTCGCAACATTGACCTCAAGGCCGTCATGGACTGCGATTTAGGGCTGTTCAACTTCGACGGCCCCGACCTAGATTCTGGCACAGTCGTCGAATTCATGTTCGCCAAAATGCTCGACATCCCCTCCGTCATCCTCCGCACCGACCTCCGCATATCTGGTGATGGCGACCGCGAAGATTGGAACCTCATGGCAACCCACTACCCCCGCACCAAAAACGTCAAAATCCGCGCTCTGGCCTGGTATCGTCAAGCTCAACAGCAAACCGACTCCCTCGCTACCCTCACCGATATTTTCTACACCCGCATCGCCAGCGCCGTCATCTTCGCCCTCGACGACGTGCGCCAGCAGCCCCCTCTACCTAAACCCACCCCCATCACCCCCGACATCATCTACCAATGGGCCGTCCAATTCCCCGCCAGCGGCTTTGCTGAAGAGTGCGGGGAAGGTTTTGCTGAAAACGCGCTGGCTCGAAAACGAGCCAAAGGTTTATTGTAAAAATAGTGCGTATTACGTATTGCGTAGCCTAGAAGGCTCTACGCAATATGTAATACGCAATACCTCGGAGTCCCCCATGTCATTTAGCCAACAACTATTAGCCAAAGCCGAACCCTACATGCAATCCCAGGTCAAAAAGCCATTCTTGCAAGGCTTGATCAACGGCGATTTACCTGCCGCCGCCTTTCAATATTGGCTGCGTGTGGATTACCCCTACCTGCACAACTTCGTCAAAGTCTGCGCCCTCGGCATCCTCAAAGCCGATGACCCCCAAGATGTAGACGTGTTTCTGGGTCACATACACGGTATCCAAGACGAAATGCGCGACCACGAAAAACATGCCGCTGCCCAAGGCTTAACGCGGGATGATTTGCTCAACTACCCCATGGGGCCATTGAAATACTCTTACACCCGCCACCAACTCGCCAGTGCCTATCACGGCTCATTAGGCGATGTGCAAGCCGCGATACTTGCCTGCCAATGGGGGTATGGTGAAGCCGTCCACCGCCTTTTGCAAACAAAAGCGATAGCACCAGACAACCCCTACAAAGAGTGGTTTGCCTTTCACGGCAACCCCGTCCATCGGGAAAATGCCAAAATGGCCTATGCCCTCATAGATCGGCAAGCAGCCCAAAGCACGGAACAGCAAATGGATCGCATGGCCGAGATTTTTATGACCAGTGTGCGCCACGAAACAATGTTGTGGGACGAATATTACAACATGGCTCAGTGGGAACGGTATCCAGAACTATAACATGACAGATCTGCTCATCATCGGCGGCGCATCGCTTGATCTGCTGCATCTGGCCGATGGTTCATTTGAAAGTGCTGGTGGAGCAGGGCTGTACACCGCTCTTGCTGCCCATCGCTGTGGAGCCAGCGTTGCCTTACTCGCTCCGCGGCCTGAGCCATGCCCCCCACCCCTGCAACCTCTGGCCGACAGGCTGACCGCCTGGCATGGTTCCCCCGTTGCCCCAACCGATTTGCCCCACTTTGAGATCGCCTATCCCGAAGGGCGCACCGAATATCGCCAAGCAAAATTTGGTGTCATGCCCCAGCTTACACCTGACCTGCTGCCAGCCGACCTGAGCAGCTATTCCCTCATCCACGTCACTCCCCTGGGCGACCCGGCGCGGCAGTTGGCCTTTTTGGAGGCGTGTCGCCAGCGTGGGGCACGGCAATTGGCGGCCGGGACTAACTTCGTCTTTATCGAGCAACACGCGGCTATTATCCGGCAGGTCATGGCAACGGCCGATTATTTTTTTCTCAATCAACGGGAAGCCCTTGCCCTCTTTGGCACACTGGACAAGGCGCAGATCGCACCGGGCAAAGTTCTCTTCATTACCCTCGGTGACAAAGGGGTGATGGTTGTTCAGGGAGATTATGCCACCGTTATTCCCACACAGGCGGTGGTGGCGGTTGACCCGACGGGGGCTGGTGACAGCTTCTGTGGGGCAACGCTGGCTCGATTGAGGCAAAAGCAGCACCCAATCATGGCGGCACAGCAGGCCCTGCCTTTGGTAACCGAGATGGTTAGGCAGGTAGGGCCGGCCGCTTTGCTCTCCCATGAGCCAGTTCCGGCGATAGCTTTGGATGGGCGGGTGCGGCTGAATGAAAGGCAGTTGGCACGGGTGGCAGAGGCTATTGCCCATTATCCGGGAACGACACCGCATGATTTTGTAACGGCCGTTCTTCCCCCCATCAACCATCCCGCCACCCTGGGCTACTTTTTCGCCGCCACCTTGCAACAGTTCAGCTTCTGGAGCATACAGGCTGGCGCGTATGATCGGCCTATGTGGGCATCCATTAACGGTCAGCGGCACAAAGGCTCGGAATACCTGTGGGCGGCGTTTTGGCGGCAAGAATTAGCCAACCCAGGTTTTTGCACACCCCAGCAGCAAGCCGAGTTAAACCAAGACAAACTCATGCAGTTGATGCGCGACGATGCTGGCGCAAATCCATTACCCGCTCTCCCGCTCCACCTCAGCCAGGCGCAAGCCTATGGGCGCGACATGCTGGCACTACAACTGACCCCGCAAACCATCATAAACGAGGCGCAGGCTTCAGAACGGCCGTTGCAAACCTTTTTAGCGCGGCTGGATCAAATAGGTGGCTATAAAGAAGACCCACTGCGGAAGAAAAGTGCCCTGTTAGCGATCATTCTCAACCAACGGCCGGAAAAATTCCTGCCCTTTGCCGATGATGAAGATGTAACGCCTGTGCTAGATTACCACGCCATGCGTGCCTGCTTGCGGCTGGGGCTGGTTGAGATTGTGGATGAGCAGCTACAGGTAAAACTTGTGCGGCGGGAGCTGGTCACGCCCGACGAGGAATGGGCGGTGCGGCTGGCCTGCTATAGAGCCTATGAACAGCTTGTCGTTCGTTCTGGCAAGCGATATGGGGCAGTTGGTTGGTTTCTCTTTAGCAGTATGCGCCGCTATTGCTTAGAGATGGAGGTGACGCTTTGTTCACAGTGCCATCTGGAAAAGGTGTGCGAGAAACAGCGGAAACTGTTTCAACCAGTCATACGGACGGTGTTCTATTAAGGAATGGGGAAAGTAATATGTGTAGAGGAGTGGAGATTGGGCAAATCTCCACTCTCCAAGATTGTTCTAAAATGATTCCCTGTCTCTGGCAATGAGCTTACGCAGGCCAAGAACGGCCGTTTCGCACAAATTCTCCAGCCCCGGATGCGCCGCATTAACAGCCACCATAATGCCGCCCGCCCGCTTCCGCAAAACGCTGCACAGCACAAACAATGCCGCCGCCTCCATCTCCGAACACATCACCCCCCCCACAACCCAGGCCTTCCAACGTGCTTTTAACTCATCGGCCAAAGGCATTCGGTCTGGCTCAATCTCCCCATAAAACGAATCTTTCGAGTGGGAAAGACCAACATGATAGCCAATGCCCCGCTCCGCACAGGCCAGCCGCAGGCAATCCACCACATCCAGGTCAGCCACCGCCGGAAAAGCCATCGGCATATAGTGACTGGCCGTCCCTTCGTCGCGCACAGCTCCAGAGACAACAACTAAATCGCCATTGTTCATCGTGTCCGGCTGCATCAGGCCAGAGGTGCCGACACGAATAAAGGTATCTGCGCCAATGCGGGCCAACTCTTCGACGGCGATGGCGGTGGAGGGGCCACCAATGCCGGTGGAGGTCACGGATACTTTGACACCATCCACCGTGCCTGTAAACGTGCGGTGTTCTCGATTGTGGGTTACTTCGTGTGCCTCATCGAAAAAAGAGGCAATCAGCGGCACTCGGCCAGGGTCGCCCGGCAGCAGCACGTAACGGCCAACATCGCCAGACCGCATATTGATGTGATATTGGAGGGGTTCTTCGTTCATGAGTTTATTCCTTATCCCGCTCGATCAGCAGCTTAACGCCAGCAACGGCCGTTTCCAACAAGTTCGACAAATCCGCGTGCGTGCCACCATAAATCATAATGCCCCCCGCTCGGCAGCCTAGCACCCGTGACACCACAAAAATTGTCGAGGCTTCCATTTCCGAGGCCAAGGCTCCCCCCTGCACCCAGGCCGACCAGCGATCTTGCAATTGGTGCGCCACCGGCATCCGCTGCGGCTCGTGCTGGCCGTAAAAAGAGTCCTTCGACTGGCAAATGCCCACATGATGGCGCAAGCTAGCCGTCCGCGCCGCCTGTCGCAATGCCAACGTCACCTCAGGATCTGCCACCGCCGGAAAAGCCAGCGGCTCATATTGCTGGGACGTATACTCATCTCGAATAGCTGCCCAAGCAATCACCAAATCCCCTGGCTCCATAAACTCCTGCATTTTGCCTGATGTGCCTACACGAAGGAAAGTGTCCGCCCCAATTTTGGCTAACTCCTCCACG
>JAGQGA010000405.1 GCA_020432595.1 Anaerolineales bacterium
AGTTTGCCCTTCACAATCTCCTTCCACTCATCCAGGTAAAGCTCGTCAATGATGGTGCGGTAAAGCTGCGCCGTGTACCAATCGCCAATCATCAGCAGTTCCTGGTCAATGCGGTCAAAATCGAGCAGCAGCCCAATGCGCTCCTCGACAAGCTGGCGCACCTGCTGGCGCGAGGCCAGCGGGCTAAGTCGTCGCGTTGGGCGGGCAAGCTGGTGGCGCAAATGGCGCAGTTTCTCCTCAATCCGCCGATCCATCAGCCGATAGCGCAGCAGTTGATAGCTGCCAATCTTGAACAGTTCAATATCGGCCTGAAAATCAGCATCGGGAGCCACCACTACCGCCCCGCCCCAGTCAACCACGGTCAAATCATCGGCGGCGTAGCTGAGACGCGACATGAGGATTTTAGCCTCTTCATCGGCACTAAACGGCTCGTTTTGTGACCGCACCAGGCGGGCAAGCGGCTGGGCGTTGTCGTTGATAAATTGGGTAGGAGAAACGGCCGTTTCCCGCACCAACAGCACCGTATAATCCTCCCACATCTCCGACTCGCGCACCTCATCCGGCAAAAACATCTGCTGCAGTGCCTGCTCCACCCGCTCCTTACGCATAATCGCCAGCGTCGTCAGTGGCTCCGTCAACTCAAACAAGCATTGATACAGCCGCACCCGTCGGTCATAAAGCTGCGGCTGCACCGACACCGTCACCCCTTCCAACTGCACCGTATGGGCATCCAAAAAGCGCACCCGCATATCAATTGGCTGGAAATAAGGGGGCCCCTTCAGTTGAAATGCCGCCTTTGCCTCATCCGGCTGTAGTTCTCCCTCTTCAGGAAACATCAACAAGTAACAAATTTGCAAACGATTCATACATAAATACTGCCAATGGTCACAAACTGAACTTTGGGTTACAGGTCGCAAGTGGCAAGTCTCGATTGCAAATGCGACTTGCCACCCGTCACTTGTTACTTGCCTTCACCAGATCATGACCCAATCGGTCTATCGCCTATCTTGTCGCCGTAACGACCCACAAATTCTACGCTTTTTTACGGATAAGACCGTCAATTTGAAGTATAGTAGAAGCATGAGGATTAGAATCCTCGGCTACCACTACACATGACATAAGGAGAACCTGCGTGACCCAACTAGCCATTTCCACTTACTCCCCAGCCAACGAGGCCGCTGCTCTGGCCGATTTTCTGGCTGCGTATCCCAGCTATCAAACCACAGCCCACCTGGATGAGCTGCGTGAACGGGAATACGGCCGTTTAGATGCCCAAAGCCACGTTTACCTCGACTACACCGGCGGCGGACTGTACGCCGAATCGCAACTGCGCGACCACATGGCGCTGCTGCAAGCCAACGTCTTTGGCAATCCCCACTCCCACAACCCCACCTCCCTGGCAATGACCGAGTTAGTAGAGCACACCCGCGCCGCCGTCCTACGCTACTTCAACGCCGACCCCAATGAATATTGCGTCATTTTTACCCCCAACGCCAGCGGGGCACTGAAGCTAGTAGGCGAATCATACCCCTTCTGTTCCGGCAGCCGCTACATTCTTGCCGCCGACGACCACAACTCGGTCAACGGCATCCGCGAATTTGCCCGCGCCCACGGTGCCACCGTCCATTACGCCCCCCTTACCTCACCCGATTTACGCATTGACCAGGTAGCACTGGAACAACTGTTAAATGAAGCCGACCCCAACCACCACAACCTGTTTGCTTTTCCGGCACAGTCCAACTATTCGGGCGTGAAGCACCCGCTGGAACTGGTGGCGCGCGCCCGCGCCAAAGGGTGGGATGTGCTGCTCGACTGCGCCGCCTTTGCCCCCACCAATCGGCTAGACCTGGGTGCCGTTCAACCTGACTTTGCCGCCTTCTCCTTCTACAAAATTTTTGGCTACCCCACCGGTCTGGGTGCCCTCATCGCCCGCCGCGACGCGCTTAAGCGGCTGCGCCGCCCCTGGTTTGCCGGGGGCACGGTCAAAATTGTGTCGGTATCGGCCTTTGGGCATTATTTGGCCGAAGACGAAGCGGGTTTTGAGGATGGCACCATTAATTATTTGGGCATCCCGGCCATTGAAATGGGGCTGCGCCACATTGAAAGCGTGGGGATTGAAAGCATTACGGAGCGGGTGCGCTGCCTGACGGGGTGGCTGCTAGATCAGCTAGGCAGCTTACGCCACAGCAACGGCCGTTTTCTGGCAAAAATCCACGGCCCCAACAACCTCGACATGCGCGGCGGCACCATCACCATCAGCTTTTTTGACCGCGACGGCACGCCCATCTCCGGCCAACTGATTGAAAAGTTGGCCGCTCAGGAAAACATCTCCCTGCGTACCGGCTGTTTTTGTAACCCCGGTGCTGGGGAAACCAGCTTTTGTTTGCCCAAATCCACCATGCAGGCCATGTTTGCTCAGGCGCGGGGGATGCACTTCCATGAATTGGTGGATGCGGTCTATCAGCAGCATGGGGTTGATGTCAGCGCGGTGCGGGTGTCGGTGGGCATTGTCACCAATTTCACCGATGTTTACCGACTGCTGCAATTTGTGGCGGGGTTTCAGGACAAAACGGCCGTTTTTTTGGCTGGCGAACAAAAAACGGCCGTTCTCTACACCCGCGACACCCCTTAAAGGGACACAATCGCCCGGCACGTTTGCACCAGGGCGTGGTCAAAATTTACCTGCTGCACCCAGTGGACACACTGCTGCCTCGTTTTGGGTGATTGCAGCAATTTGGTTAGCTGGTCAGCAACGGCCGTTTCTTGGTACTGTTTCGGCGGCAGCGTTGCCCCCACTCCCAGCCGTTCCAGCCGCCGCGCATTGTCCGGCTGGTCGTGGCTCATCGGCATCACCAACTGCGGCACACCTGCCGCCAACGCCTGCGCCACCGTGCCAATGCCGCCGTGATGCACCAACGCCGCTGCGTGCGGCAGTAGCAGGCTAAACGGCACATAGGTCACGGGCAAAATCGTGTCGGGCAGATGCGCTGGGAATTGATCGGTGCTGCGCGAGACCAAGATGGCGCGTCGCCCCAGCCGCTGAGCGGCTGCCGCCGACGTTTGGAAAAACGGCTGTCCGTAGTGCATGGCACTGCCAGCCGTAAACACCAGCGGCGGTTCACCAGCAACCAAAAAGTCGGTAATGGTGGGGGAAAGAACGGCCGTTTCTCCCCGGTCATAGCGCACAAACCCCGTTAGCTCAATCTGCGGCGGCCAATCGGGCTGTGGCGCGGCAAACCAAGCCGGAAACAGTCCAATGCTTTTCTGCGGCGCGTGGATTGTCTCACCAAAAAATTGGCTCTGCGGCGGCAGCCCCATCTCCTCACGCAAGGGATTTACCTTCTTCCCCAGCAAGCGATCAATAACGGCCACATCAAGCAGGTTGAAATAACCCCGCTTAAACCAATGCGGCAGCCATTCTGGCAATGCCACATTACCCATAATGGGCGTGTCATAAAACGAGCGAAAAACTGACGGCTGCAGATGCACCGTCACCCAGGGTAGCCCCAGCTTCTCATGGGCAATCCGCGCTCCATACATTAAACCGCTGGAGACGACAATGGTGTCGGCTGGGTCAAATGCAGTCAGAATGTCGTACAACGGCCGGATGCAGGGGCCAATCGCCTCTTCAACGATGACCTCAAATGATTTGGTAGGATGCCACAAATCGGGGTTTTGCTCGCTACGCAAATAATCTTCAGCGACACCAAGCTGGACAAACGGTAATCCATTTTGCTCCACCAGCTTTTGAAAATAGTTGTTGACGGCCAAAATGGGGTGATGCCCCATCACTTGCAACTCACGCCCCAAGGCAATCATGGGGTGAATGTCGCCAGAGCTACCAACGGCCGTTAAGATGATGTTCTTTTTTTTCACTCTCTACACGCTCCAAGACATAAATATGCGACCAAATGGGGCCAAAGCTGTACCGCTGCCACGACAAGCCCGTTGACCATTGACGATGAACGGCCGTTACCCCCAACCCCGCCTCGGCAAACAACGCCCGCCACCCTGCCTCCGTCTGGTTGCTGTGCGGATGCCCGGCAAACTCCAGATTGTAGAACGAATCAATCCCCCAAGTTAGGTATTTATGCCAGTTGCTATAAACCACATCCTCCACCACAATCAGCCGCTGCGCCACCCGCGCCGTCTCCGCCACCACCGCCAGCGGGTCGGGCGCGTGGTGCAGCACGGTAATAATCAGTGCCCAGTCAAAGGTGCCATCAGCAAACGGCATCCGCGCCCCATCGTACACCACGCGGGGCAAATGGGTCAAAAAGGGGGATGGCTCCAAATCCAGCGGAACCACTTGATGTTGTTCCTCGCGCAGCACGTCGGTAAAGTAGCCGGGGCCGCATCCCACGTCCAAAATGCGGTCGCTTTTTGCCAAATAGGGGGCAAACTGGGGATAGTAAGAACGGGCGCGTTGGCGCAGCAGGGTGGGCAAGAGGGGAATAACGGCCGTTAAATCAAGCAAAGTTTTGTTCACAAAATACTCCAATCATCGTTGCAGATAGTGCAAATTATCACGAAAGCTCCCCGTTTGTGCCAATTTGCCTCACCGCCGCTAAAATTCTTACGCAGAAAGATTAAAAAAACGGACGCAGATTTACCTGATTTTCCTGATTAATAGCAAGTTAACAATTTACTTGGGCAAAAAAGCCATGTCATTTTCAACCAGTCTTCGAGGAGAAATCCCGCTCACCTAGCTGGGTTAATGGGATTTCTCGGAGGACCTCGAAATGACATGTTTACTCGATACAAAAGAATCAGGACGATGTTGTTTCACAACCGCTTCGCGTACAGGAAAATCTGCGTCCCATTTCCGAAGGGAGGTATACAATCATGGACTTCACCGCCATTGAAAACAGGTTTCAGCCGGACGCACAGCAAAAATGTGCTGTGGGGGAGCGGGGCATGGTGGCATCGGCTTACCCGGAGGCCACAGCGGCCGGGGTAGCTTTACTGCAAGCGGGGGGCAATGCCGTGGACGCAGCCTGCGGCGTGGCGCTGGCGTTGGGCGTGTGCGAACCACAGGCCAGCGGCATTGGCGGCCAAAGCGTGGCGATTTTGCATTTTAACGGCCGTTCCTTTGGCGTAGATGGCTCCTCCCGCGCCCCTTCACTGGCGCACCTTAGCCGCTACCGCGACGGCGAAAACCTGGTCGGCCACCGCGCCGTGGCCGTTCCCAGCACCGTCGCCACGCTGGGGTACTTGAATGAACATTACGGCCGTTTACCCTGGGCACAAATCGTCCAGCCCGCCATTGACCTGGCGCAAAGCGGCTATCGGCTGCGCCCGCTCCAGCGCAGCCTGCTGGCCGCAAGCCAGGCCGAACTCCTTGCCATGCCCGATGGCTCGGC
>JAGQGA010000406.1 GCA_020432595.1 Anaerolineales bacterium
GTAACACGGATCAAGTTAGCGCGGTTAAAAACGGCCGTTAATATCCAGATCCTCACCACTGCCGACAACGAAACCGGTGCCCTGGTTGCCAAACACGCCTTCGGCCTCGCCGTCGCCAGCCCCCTCATCCGCAGCTACCTCATCATGGCCGATGCCTTCCCCGAAGCCATCATCCGCTACTCCGTCAACCACGTTCCCCACACCATCATCAACGAGCGCGTCCACATCAGCGGCATTATTGACGAGGCTGAGTTACTACGCCAAATCAGCCTCGCCCTCTAAATCTACTCTTCGGGATGCTCATGGTGACGCGGCTTTTGTGCATCCCGCATTCGCGCATCGGGCGTGGGCGACCCACCCAAAATGGCACCCCAGCGCCGCCCCCAACGTCGCAGCTTCGACCGCCCCCGCGCCATCAGGTAGCGCGTCCGCTGTAACTCCCGATCCAGCCGCGACACTTCCGGCGGCGTTACATTCCACTTGATCACGGCCGAAGCCCACGTCAGACCGCCTCCAAACCCCACAAACACAATGTTGTCATCCGGCTTTAGCCGCCCTTGCTCCACCGCCTCACATAATGCCAGCGGAATCGAAGCCGCCGACGTGTTACCCACACGGTCAACATTCAGAAAAAATTTGTCCTGTGAAATCTTAAGCCTCTTGGCTGCCGTTTCGATAATACGGGTGTTGGCCTGGTGCGGCACAATTAACGCCACGTCATTGATGGTCAACCCGGCTCGCCGCAGCGCATCGAGGATAGAGCTGCTGATAACCTGGGTGGCAAAACGGAACACTTGACGGCCGTTCATCGAAATCGTGTTCTTCTGCCCATTAGGGCTGTAGTCCGCCAGCATCGGCAGCGGGCTGTGGTAAACGGCCGGTAAATTCAGCACATCGCCACCCGACCCATCTGACCGCAGCACCGCAGAGAGGACTCCACCCGGCACATCCGACCGCTTCAGCACCACCGCCCCCGCCCCATCGCCAAACAAAATACAGGTTCCCCGGTCGTTCCAGTCCAGCACCCGCGACATCGTTTCCGCCCCAATCACTAACGCATTCCGTACCGACTCGGTGGCAATGGCGTTGTGAGCCATGCTGAGGCCATAAACAAAGCCAGAACAGGCGGCGCTCAAATCAAAAGCACCTGCGGCGGTTGCCCCCAGTAAATCCTGCACCTGGCACGCCGTTGAGGGGAAATTGTATTCCGGCGTAGAGGTTGCCACAATAATCAGCTCTATTTGCGACGGGTGCATGTCAGCCACAGCCAAAGCCCGCGCTGCCGCCTCAAACGCCAGCGTTGCCGTCGTCTCTTCCGTGTCGGCAATGCGACGCTCCCGAATACCTGTCCGCGTATAAATCCACTCGTCGGAAGTCTCCACCATTTCGGCGATGTCGTCGTTGGTTAGGACACGCTCCGGCAGGTAACTACCCCAACCGACAATGTGTGCATATTTCATAGCTATCCTCTACAAACTTTCTCAAAATGCAGTTTAATAAACTAACCCAGCGACCCGCAATCCGTTGCGCCCACTATCCCTTTTTCCGCTATAATCCACCTTGCTATTGGCGGCCTTTTTCAAGGTCACCAGCACGGCATGATGAAGTAATGAGACACGTTTTGTATTTGTTTAGCTTTCGGGTGGGTCGCCGGCAAGGATTTTGGCTTTTATTCGGCCTGTTGCTGGGCTGCCGTTTATACCCAACGGCCGATTTTACCCCAATTCCGCTGCTTGTCACAGAACCACCACCAGATATTGCCTATGACTCATTAACGGCCGTTTCCACCGCCACCTTCCCCAGCAGCGACCCCGCCCAACTCGCCAGCCAGTTCAACCACACACCCCTACAGCGCACTGCCCGCAGCCAACCCATGACCTACCAAGTTGGTGACATTGCCACCTTTTGGGTGACGAACAACGACACCGGCGAAAAACGCCAAATCAGTGCCGAACTCGTCTACCGCTCCGACGCGCTCAATCTTTGGTTGGAAAGCGGGCAGCGCGGACGCGGGCTGGCCGAAGCCGCCACACGCATCGAGCAGCAAATTTTGCCCACCAACCGCACCTTTTTCGGCCGCGAATGGCAGCCCGGCATAGATGGGGATCTCCGACTCAACATCCTTCATGCCCGCCAACTGGGCAGCAACATTGCCGCTGCTTTTTACCTTTCGGATGAATACACGCAAACGGTCAACCCGTTTTCCAACGAACGCGAAATCCTTTATGTCAATCTCGATGCCGTTACCATCAACAGCGATGATTATTTTGCCGCCGTTGCCCACGAACTCCAGCACCTTATCCAGTGGCACACCGATAGCAACGAAGACCTCTGGCTCAACGAAGGGTTATCTGAACTGGCTGTCCATCTCAACGGGCTGCCGACCAACCGCGAACGGGCCTATGTGCGGCAAACAGATTTGCCGCTGACGGCATTGAGCCAGGAGCCAGAGGTGGCGGAAGGCCATTACGCTGCTGCTTTTCTCTTCGCCACCTACTTTTTTGACCGCTTTGGCGCAGAGGCAACGCAGGCATTGGTGCGGGATGGGGAAAACGGCCGTTTTTCCCTCAACACCCTCCTTGCCCCCCACGCCCTCACCTTCGACGACCTCTTTGCCGACTGGCTGGTGGCAAATTATTTGAACGGCATTGAGCAAGGGCATGGCGTATACCAATACCAAACCATTGCCCTGCCCCCCATCAAGGCAAACACCATGCCCCACAGCGGCACCGCCAGCGTCAACCAGTACGGGGCAGATTTTTGGCGCATCGAAAATGATGCGCCGGTCACGCTCCAATTCACCGGCTCGCGCCAAACCCCGTTGATAAATGCCAACCCCCACAGCGGCCAGCGCGTTTGGGCCACGCTCCCCGGCGATGGCTCTGACCAAACCCTCAGCCGCACCTTTGACCTAGCGGGGCTAAGCGAGGCGACGTTTTCCTTTTGGACGTGGTATGATATTGAGGAAGGTTGGGATTATGGCTATCTGGCACTGTCGAGCGACAACGGCCGTTCCTGGGAACTGCTGGCAACGGCAAACAGCCAAACCGACAACCCGCACGGCAACAGCTTTGGCCCCGGCTACACGGGCAGCAGTGGGGGATGGGTGCAGCAAACGGCCGTTCTTACCCCCTACGCCGGCCAAACCGTGCAACTGCGCTTCCACTACCTCACCGACGGCGCGGTGCAAGGGCAAGGCTGGCTCCTTGACGACATCGCCCTGCCGGAGTTAGGCTACCACGCCGATTTTGAACAGGACAACGGCGGCTGGGAAGGAGCGGGGTTTACCCACACCGGCCTTGTGCTGCCGCAGCAATTTATCATTCAACAGCTTTTGCTGGGGGAAAATGGGGTGGACATAACACGGCTGTCGTTAGATAATGCCCAGCAAGGCACGTGGACACTGCCACTAGACAGTACCACACCGCAGGCAGTGATCATTGTTTCTGGGGCAACGCCCGTTACTCGCCAGCCTACGGCCTATACGTTTGAATGGAAGTAAGCACGCTATGCAGCGAACCATCTCCCCCCTTCATCTCTTCATTTTTGGCTGTCTTGGCCTGCTGGCATGTCTGGCGATGATGCTGGTGGGTGCAGTCGGTTACTTTATTTTGGCCGATGATCCCACGCCAGAAGTGGCAATAGCTTCTCCTGCGCCGCTACCAACGATGACAACGCCGCTGGCATCAGCGCCAACCCCGCTGCCCCCAACGGCCGTTCCTGCCTCCCCCACCGCCACCACGCTCAACACCAACCCCAGCTTCGGCCGGCCGACCGTTGCCAATGATGACCAAAACAGCAAGCTCCAGCCAACCCCCCTTCCCACCCTGGCCGTCAACCCACCCGCCGCCATCATCCAGCAGCCCGTCCCTCCCTACGCTGCCGCCAATTTAGACGCACTGCTGGGAGCCACCTACCCGCCGCACAACTATTTTGATGCCGTCGAACGGTTAGCACTGCTTGACCTCGGCTCACGCACCGTTACCAAGCCCTCTTACGAGGTTGGCGACCGTGAAACCTTTTTTGCCGGGGAAAACAAAGTTGAAGCCAAACTGATGGCTGCCACCGACCACGCTTACTTTTGGGTGGAAACAAGCCTCAACTTTGACCAAGAAGATGTAGACTTTGCCGCTGAACAGCTTGAAAGCTATTACTACCCGCTGGTCAGCGACCTCTTTGGCGAGGCGTGGCAGCCAGGGGTGGACAACGACCCCCACTTCTCTATTTTGCACCTCGATGATGTAGACAACAGCGATGAGTTAGGCTACTTCACCGACCTCGACGAATATCCGCGTACCCTCTACAGCGACTCTAACGAACAGGAGATGATTTATCTCAACATGTCGCAGTTGGAGCTAAATGAAGACCTGTACTTTGGCACGCTGGTGCATGAGATGCAGCATTTGTCGCAGTGGCACATTGACCCTAACGAAACGGCTTGGCTCAATGAGGGAATTTCGCAGCTTGTAGAGCTGTATGTGGGGCTAGATACGGTGGATACGGCTCCCTATCTGGAAGCACCAGAAGTTGGGCTTAACTCGTGGTCATATGATGAGCAGACAATTGATGCCCATTATGCCAATGCGTATCTGTTTTCGGTGTATTTTTGGGAGCAGTTGGGGGAAACGGCCGTTCGTGAATTGGTGCGTCATCCGGCCAACGGGCTGGCTGCAGTCTGGGATTTGCTCCCCAAATATGATGCCCGTTCGCTAAGTGAGTTTGTGCTGGATTGGGCGGTGGCCGTTTATTTGGATGACCCGACAGCGGGTACTGCATATGGGTTTAGGGAGCTGGATTTGGAACGGCCGTCTTTCATCCACCAAATCCGCCTGCCCAACCGCGAAATCACGGGCACGCTTGACCCGTTTGGCGTGCATTACTACGATCTTTTCTTTCCCGGTTTAACCACCATCACCTTTGTCGGTGACACCACGGCTACGCTGTTTGATGACCCGACCAATGAACATGGCACCGTCTGGTTTGCGGCGGATGACAATGAGGTGAATGGGCAATTAACGGCCGTTTTCGACCTCCGCAGCCTCGACACCGCCACCCTCACGTTTGATGCCTGGTATGATCTGGAAGAAGAGTGGGACTTTGGCTACGTTTCCGTTTCCACCGACGGTGGCGATAATTGGGAACTGCTGCTGCCCGGCCACGGCGTAGAAGGAACCTATGGGCCGGGGTTTAACGGCCGTTCGGCTGATACCCCCGATGCTCACAACGGCTGGGTCAGCGAAACCATCTACCTCGATGACTACGCCGGGCAACTCATCCTGCTGCGCTTTGAGCTTTTTACCGACTCTTCCGGCCCCAGTCGCGGCCTCGCCCTCGACAACATCGCCATAGAC
>JAGQGA010000407.1 GCA_020432595.1 Anaerolineales bacterium
CGCAAAATGACGATCTACAGTATGCAGTCACACATCCTCACAAGTTACTCCCTTGGGCAGATCACAAAAGGTTGAATCACTCATGAACATGACAATTGTTGTTGCCGCTTATCGTCTAGCAGAGCAGGCCATGCGCCAGTTTTTGGAATGGAATCAAACCGTATTTGAGAAGAACAATGTTCAGGTGCTAATGGTGACAGATAGAGAAGTTGATCTCCCATATGGCAACTGCCTTGTTTATCCCAAACAGCCACGTCACCTTTCTTTGCCCAGGGTAAATAATTATGGCATAAAGAGAGCCGAGGGTATTGTTATTAAAAGTGACTTAGACATCATATTTTCAGACCAAATCCTTAACCATATCAGTAATGTTGTGCGGGATAGCTATGTGTTTATTGGCATTTGCGCGAATATTGATAGCTTGGCTGAAATGGATGCGAAGCCTTGGCATAGCTTTAAAAAACGTTTTTGGGGGTGGGGAGCATGTGTGGCTATGACGCGGCACGATTGGGGAGCCTTGCATGGCTATAATGAAGAAATTTGGGGGTGGGGTGATGATGACCATGAGCTTGTTGCGCGTTTAAAATACCAATCTTGCTTGTCGCTTAACAGCTTTTATCCTTTGTTTCATATGAACCATGACCAGCGGAAATCTTCAGAAGCTGATGCCTTTTTTCCTATTAGAAAACAAGAAAATGCAGCATATATTGACGAGGCTTGGTATGAGGAGGCATGGGGAGAGGGTGCATATGATTAGCTGTGAGCATGGGTTGTTGAGAGGAATCAATGCAGGTTAAAAACGAATGTTGGCAAAGTGATGAATTATATAATTCGGCCGTTGTTGTTGTCGTACAGAGGAATGCTGGTTCGCGCATTGTGCGTGCTTTGGCTTCTGTTTATCGTCAAGATTATGATGATATAGGCATTCTATTTATTGATGATGCGTCAACAGACGATACAAAGGTGTTGGCAAGTGATTTCTTTGCCCAAAACATAGGTCGCGGTTTTAGTGTAGTGACACATTTCAATGCAAGCCAGACACCGAAGGTTGCTAGTTTGGATACGGCCATTAGGAAGTTTTGCAAGAATCCCGAATCCGTGATTTTTTGGTTGGATGGTGATGATGAGCTGCTGACAAATGAAGCAATTCGTGTGATGATGGAGGATCATCAAGTGTATGATGTGGTGTGGAGCCAGCACGAATTTGTTAATTTGAAAAAGGGATTGACGTTTGGTGGTTTCTGTGCCTCAATGGAGTCTGATTGTCCACGGCAGCATCGTTGGGTTTCTTCACATTTAAAGAGTTTTAAGAATCATCTTTTCCAACGAATTGAGAATTGGATGCTAAGAGATGACGAAGGTGTGTATTATCCTTTTGCGGTGGATCGGGTTATTATGTATCTGTTGATAGAGATGGTGGGGAAGGATAGATGTTTCTTTAGGGATAAGGTTTATTATCGCTATTATCATGCTACTCCCGAGCCTATTGTGCGATTGCAAAAGGAATGCGTTGAGAAGCTGGTGGTGCAAGAGCCGTTAGGGGCGCGATGGCAGGGATTTGTTCAATGAGTCGTTTTGCTCCTCTGAAAATAGGACACGGATGAACACGGATGAATCTGCGTTCTGTTTTCATTCATGGTGGTCGGCGTAGTCGGTGTCGTCTCCTGTGTAAACGGGACGCTGACAAACACGGACGAACGTGGACAGAGAATAAATGTGAGTACTGTTGCCCGTTGTCTGTCATTTTCATTCATCGTGGTGGGCAATGGTCTATGAATGTCTCCTTTGGAACGGGTGAAGATGGTGCCTATTATATTAATGCTTGGTTGGCAAAGCTGCTGCAAATGGAGCGGGTTACGTTGCTTAGGGAGCGGTCTCTTGTGTTTGAATCAATTAATATCCCAATACCTTTGTAGGTTGTGAGATGCAAATGATTAACGGCCGTTATCTCCTCCACAACAAACTAGGCCAAGGCGGCATGGGCATCGTCCACCGCGCCACCGACCGGCTGACGGGCGAAACGGTGGCCCTCAAACAGGTCTTTTTGCCTGTCGAGCAGCTTATGTTTAGCTCGCGCCCTGCTTCGCAAACCAATCGCGAGCTGCGGCTGGCGTTAGCGCACGAATTCCAAACCCTTGCCGGGTTGCGCCACCCCAATATCATCAGCGTGCTGGATTATGGCTTTGATGAAAACGGACAGCCGTTTTTTACGATGTCGTATTTGGAAGAGGCGCAAACGATTTTGGCGGCGGCAAACGGCCGTTCTGCTCCCGAAAAAGTCAATTTGCTCATCCAAACGCTCGAAGCCCTCGCCTACCTGCACCGGCGCGGCATTTTGCACCGTGATCTGAAACCCGACAATGTGCTGGTGGTGGGCGACACGGTGCGCGTGCTGGATTTTGGGCTGGCGGCGGCCAAGGAACAGGCCACCGACTCCGTTGGCAGTTGGCTCTACATGGCACCTGAGGTGCTGCTGGGGCAGCCAGCCACAGAAGCCAGCGACCTTTACGCAGTTGGTGTACTGGCCTACCGGCTATTAGCTGGCATTCATCCCTTTAATATCTATGCCGACGATACGATTGGGGAGATTTTGGCGGGCGAACCGGATTGGAGTAAGGTGCAGAGTGGAGGGGAATTAACGGCCGTTATTCAAAAGCTACTTAGCAAACAACCTGAACAACGGTACCAAAGAGCCTTTGATGTACTGCAAGACCTGACGGCAACCGCAGGTCAATCGCTGCTAATAGAGACGGCCGCCATCCGCGAAAGCTACCTCCAAGCCGCCAAATTTGTGGGGCGCGAAACCGAAATGGCTCAGCTAACCGAAGCATTGCACCAAGCTACCAGCGGCACTGGCTCTACCTGGCTCATTGGTGGTGAAAGTGGCGTAGGCAAATCCCGGCTGCTCAACGAACTCCGCACCATTGCCCTGGTAAATGGTTTTCAGGTCATCCGGGGCCAAGCCGTCAAAGACGGTAGTATTCCCTACCAAATTTGGCGAGAGCCTGTGCGGCGGTTGCTTTTAACAACCACCATCAGCGATGTAGAAGCCAGTGTCCTAAAGGATTTTATTCCCGACATTCATCACCTGTTAGCACACCCTGTTGCCAATGCCCCCACCTTAATCGGGCCTGCCTATCACGAACGGCTGCTCTTCACCATCCTCGATTTATTCCGGCGGCAGCAAACCCCCATGCTATTTCTGGCTGAAGACCTTCACTGGACACAAGAGAGCCTGATCTGGCTCAAATTCTTAAGCCAATTTGCCAAAGGATTATCCCTCCTCATCATCGGCACCTATCGTGACGATGAAAGGCCAGATTTGCCTGAGGCAATGCCACAGGCACAGATTCTAAAATTGCTGCGGCTAAATGAAACAGACATTGCCAGCCTGACCGAGGCCATGTTAGGCCCAGCCGGGAAAGAGCCAGCCTTACTCAATTTGCTGCAACAGGAAACCGAAGGTAACGCCTTTTTTATGGTTGAAGTGATGCGAGCTTTAGCCACAGAAGCAGGGGATCTGAGCCAGATTGGGCATATGACGCTGCCAAAGACCCTTCTGGTAGGTGGGGTGCAAGAAGTGCTGCAGCGTCGCATTGGACGAATGCCTGCATGGGGACGGCCGTTATTACAATTAGCTGCCGTCATTGGCCGCCAATTCGATTTACACCTTCTCGCTACGCTATCACCCACCACAGACTTGACCCAGTGGCTCACCCTAGGGGCAGAAGTGGCTCTCTTTGAAGTACAAGAAAACCAATGGCGTTTTAGCCATGACAAGCTGCGTGAAGCCGTACTTGCCGATCTACCACAAGGAGAACACAAATTGCTCCATCGGCAGGTAGCCGAAACAATTGAACAAACGTACTCTGGGGACGAAACACGCAACGAACAATTGATGAGCCATTGGCGCAATGCGGGTGAAATAGCGAGAGAACTGCCCTACATCCTCAAGGTCGCCCGCGAAGTGCCCCATGGTCGCAGCAGTTTTCAATACGCGCTGGAACTAATCGCCCGTGGTCTATCACTGGCCGCACAAATCCAAGACATACCTACCCAGTTAGAACTAGTTATCGTCCAAAGCTCGATGTACCATGAACTTGGTGAATATGCCGCAGCCCAGCAATGCCTGGAACAAGCCTTACCCCAAATCCAGGCACTGGGTCTCTACAAGCTGGAACACAAAGCGCACTACAATCTGTCTCGCATAGCCTGGCAGCTTGGCAATCATCAGATGATGGTTGACCAAGCCAACCAGTCTTATGTTCTGAGCCGTGAAACCGGGAATATGGCTGGCCTGGTAAACAGCCTTAACCAACTGGGGCTAGCCTACGACAGCTCTGGAGATATAGCGAAAGCCCGAGATTATTATCGCCAATGCCTAGAACTCGCCCGCCAAATTGAAGATAATCGCTTTACCGCTATTGCTCTCAACAACATTGGCGAGGGATTTACCGACGAAGGGGATTATGTGAGTGCCTGTCAGTACTATTTAGATGCTTACGAGATTGATCAACATCGAGGGGATCGGCACGGGATGGCTATCCAGCTCGCGAATTTGGGCAATAATGCGCTGGCACGTGGCAGTTGGTCTGAGGCTCGCCAATATCTGGAGGAGAGTATCCAGATTGAACGCGATTTTGATTTGGGAACATGGTTGGGGCTGGCACTAAACAGCATGGCAATGGTAGAACTGATTGCAGGTAATCACCAAGCGGCTGAAGATTGCGTAATGGAGAATTTGATTCTGGCTGATACCTTAGGCAGTCGCCTCCATAAACCCGAGGCTTTGCTATGGCTTGGCTATCTGCGGCTGGTACACAACAACCTGATTGACGCCCTGAAGGCCTATAACCAGGCTGTAGAGATTGCTCGAGATACAGAGGTGGTTGTTTTGGTAGATGCTCTCGCCGGGCGAGCCTTTGCCCAAACTGACCCAACTGTAGCCTGGCAAGATTTATTGGAGGCACTTACCCTCGCCCAGCAAAACAACCTCGGACGCTTGCGTATCAATGCCCTAACGATTGTTGCCAGCCTGTATGCGCGACAAGGGCAGCTTGAGCAAGCTGCCGAGCTTTGTGGGCTGTTAGATGCTCAGGGGAATTTTGACCATCAGGCAATACGCACGCTTTACCGGGAACCGCTTAAAGTAGAACTGCGTGCCAAATTGGGGGATTTGGTTTATGAGGAGACGAGCAAACGGCTGCTAGGGCAGCCGTTACAGGATGTAGCCCAAGCTGTACTTGACTCCCGTCAAAAGGGCAAGGGGCAAGATGATTAACGGCCGTTATCTCCTCCACAACAAACTAGGCCAAGGCGGCATGGGCATCGTCCACCGCGCCACCGACCG
>JAGQGA010000408.1:0-1744 GCA_020432595.1 Anaerolineales bacterium
TTGTAAAACAGCGTTTCGTTGTCCGTCCACTCCACGCTATAGCCCACATTCTCAATTTGATCCGGCAGCAGGTCGCCAATGCCCAAATGTTTGACAAAGAGCGTGTACTTCTCATTACCCGCCGTGTCCAGCGAATACGCCAGCAGCCGCTGGTTAGGGCTGATCTTCAACACTCCTAGCACCAGATAATCATGCCCTTCGGCCAGCGCGTTCAAATCCAGCAGCACCTCTTCTGCTGCCTCCAGGCTGCCCAGCTTGCGGCAATAAATTGGGTACTCTTTTCCTGCCTCGGTGCGGTTGTAATAGAAATAGTCACCGTGGCGATACGGCGCACTGCTGTCTGTCTCCTGAATCCGCCCCACCATTTCCTGGTAGAGCTTATCTTGCAGCGGCTTAGCGTGCGCCATTATCGCGTCCGTATACTCATTTTCGGCCTTGATATAGGCCAAAACCTCGGGGCTGGTGCGTTCACGTAGCCAAAAATAGTTGTCCAGCCGCGTGTGGCCGTGCAGGGTCAGTAGGTGTGGTTTTTGTTGGGCAATAGGTGGGGTCATTTTTTAGGAAGTAATCAGTAATCGGTAATCGGTCATCAGTGAGCCACTGACCACCGATTACTGATCACTGATTACTGATTGCAAATAATCCGCCAACGCTTCCTGCCACGGCCGCAGCCGAATGCCGATGGCGGCGGCGGCGATGTTGTGGAGGACGGCATAGGGTGGCGGGGTGGAGGCGCGTTTGAATTCGCTGCCGAGGATGGGGGTGTTGACGACGTGGGTCAGCCCAGCCTGGCGCAAAATTTCGTTGGCAAACTCCCAGCGGGAGCAACTTCCGCTGTTGACAAAGTGGTAGGTTCCATATTGGTGGGTTTGGATAAGCTGGGCAATGGCCTCGGCCACATCTTTGGCATAGGTGGGGTTGCCCACTTCATCAGTGACGACGCGCAGTTGACCGCTGCTGCGGGCGCGGTTGAGAATGGCGTGGATAAAGTTGCGGCCACCAGCAGCGTAGAGCCACGCCGTGCGGACAATGTAGGCACGTTGCAAGATGTGGCGGACATGGTGTTCGGCAGCGGCTTTGGAACGGCCGTATTCGTTGCGCGGCTCCAATGGCATCCATTCCGCATAGCCGGCCGGGTTGTGGCCGCTAAACACCTCGTTGGTGCTGATGTGGACTAGCTCGGCACCGTGTTCTAAGCAAGCCAGCGCCACATTTTGCGTCCCCAACCCGTTCACCCGGTAGGCCAGTTCCGGCTCCTTGGCGCAGTCGTCCACGTTGGTGTAGGCGGCACAGTGAATGACGACATCGGGCTGTGCCGCGCCGATGGCGGCAAAAATCGCCAGCTTGTCGGCAATGTCCACTTTTGGCAAATCGGTGAGCGTGACTTCATGATCGATCAACGCTGCTGCCAGTGCCGTACTAAGCTGCCCTTTGCCACCCGTAATAAAAATCCTCATGCTCTCTCCTTGTCCGTTGAAGTGGCGCAATTATAGTGGTGGCGTAGACCATAGGCCAGATTATGGCACATATGTCATCTGCACAGTTTGCCTACGCTCTTGGAGTATTGGGAATTAAGTAGCCGAGCTTTCTTAGGCTCGCTCTTTAGCCGTAACCAATTTTAGTGTAGGCCGAAGAACGAGGATTGGAATCCTCGGCTACCGCGTTTAGACTATCCTTCGCTAGGGGGAATGCTGATCACCGTTTTGCCGCTGAGAAAATCAACGGCGGCATCAAGCTGGGTGTC
>JAGQGA010000408.1:1843-5347 GCA_020432595.1 Anaerolineales bacterium
GGACTATCCTTCGCTAGGGGGAATGCTGATCACCGTTTTGCCGCTGAGAAAATCAACGGCGGCATCAAGCTGGGTGTCGTCAAATGGTGTGTCAGGTTGGAATTCAGGCAGGGGGATAAAGTAGTCAGGGGTTAGACCTGTGCCGTGTACCCAGTTCTCATCGGGTGTCAGCCAACGGGCAATGGTGATGCGAACGCCGCCGCCGTTGCTGAGTGGCTGCCACGTTTGCGCCGTGCCTTTGCCAAATGAGGTTTGGCCGATGAGTGTGCCCCGGTTTCGATCCTGAATGGCTCCGGCCAGCACTTCCGAGGCGCTGGCACTGCCTTCGTCAATCAGAATGACAAGCGGCAAATCTTCAGCCAGCCCTTTGTCGGTGGCTTTGAACACTGTTTCGCGTCCGTCGCCAAACCTTTCCACGACGACGGTGCCTTCGGGCAGGAATTGGTCGGCAATATCAACGGCCGTTTGCAGCAGCCCACCCGGATTGCGGCGCACATCCACAATAATGCCTGTGGGATTTTGTGCCGTCAGTTCTTCCAGCGATTTTTCCAACTCATCGGCCGTGGTTTCGGCAAAGCGGTTGACGCGGACATAGGCGATGCTGTCGGCCAGCATTTCGCCGCGCACGCTTGCCAGCTTAATCACGTCGCGGATGATTTCGACCTCAAAGGTTTCGTCCCCTCGTTCAATGGTGAGCAAAACGGCCGTTCCGGCCGGCCCCCGCACCAGCCGCGCCGCCTCCGACGCATCCATGCCGGTCAGGTCAACCCCGTCGGCCTTGCGTAAAATATCACCCGGCTGTAGTCCCGCCGCCTCGGCCGGGGAGCTTTCGATGGGGGAGACGACCACAATCGCGCCGCTTTCATTGACTTCAATCTCGGCGCCAATGCCCTGGAACTCGCCCGACATGTTTTCTCGCGCCGCTGTTTCGTCTTCGGGGGGCAAATAGCGGGTGTTGGGGTCGTCTAAAACGGCCAACATGCCTTCCAGTGCCCCTTGCATCAAGGCTTCGTCGTTAACGGCCGTTTGGTCAAAAAAACGACGATGCACCACGTCCCACGTTTCCCAAAAAGGGGCAAAGGTTTCCTGAATTTTTTCAGGGGTGGTGGTGGAGGCACCAAAGAGGGTGATGGGGGCAGCAGGTGATTGCCCAAAGACATAGCCGCCGCTAAAGCTGGCAACGGCAAAAAAAATCATCAGGGGGATGGTGTAAGATGTCCGCATGAAATTCTCCAATTGTGAGGTTGAGTGGTTATGATAACGGCCGTTTGTTAAAAAAGCATTGTCGTAGGGTAAGAGGCGGGTGAGGGAAAAACGGCCGTTGGCCACACGCCTACCCCACCATTGGACACCCCCCACGCCTTTGCTACAATTGCCCCGTGAAGACACAGCAGGTACGCACCATTTATACCTTTTCCCTGGTTATCCTCGATGTGGTTGCCATCATCCTGGCTTTTATTGCCGCCTACTACCTGCGTCGCAACATCCCATACCCAGACGAACTTGCCAACCCCGTTCCCATTGCCCGCTATTTGGGGTTGCTAATTGTGCAGGCTAGTTTTATCGTAGCTGCCCAATTCTTCAACCGCCAATACTATATCCCCCGCGCTCTATCCCGCGTAGACCAATTTTATTATTCTGTTGCCAGTGTCACCATCGGCCACCTGCTTGCCACCTCTACGGCTCTTTTTCTATTTAAAGACAGTGATGTAATTCAAGATTATCCCCGTGCCATGACTGTTTACGCCTGGCTGTTGGCAATTATTTTCATGACGCTGATTCGTGCCCTGCATCAGCAGGTGCGCGTTTCTTTACAGCGGCGTGGCATCGGTAAAGACCGCGTGCTTATGATCGGCTCTGGTGAAACGGCGCGGATGATCATTCAGCGTATTCAATGGTCGCCTCAGTTAGGATATGAACTGGTTGGCATTGCCACTGACGACCGGGGTTTTCGTAAAATACAGGGGATTCCCGTCCTCGGCCGGCCGCAGCAGCTTCCCGCCCTCATTGATCGCCACAACATTGATGAAATCATCATTGCTGCCCCCGAAAAGGGGCACCGCGAAATTGTCCGCATCATCTCCTATTGCGAACGAGGCCGCGTTTCCATCAAGGTGTTTCCCGACATTTTTCAGTTTATCACCTCACAAGAAGGCATTGACGATCTGGGTGGTTTGCCTCTCCTGGCCGTGCGTGACTATGCCATGCGCGGCTATCTGCTCATTTTCAAGCGTCTCATTGACTTTCTCGGCGCAGCTGTAGGTCTTATTTTGCTCTCCCCGCTTATGTTGTTGGTGGCTGTTGCCATCAAGATTGAGTCGCCCGGTTCAGTCTTTTTTGTTCAAGAGCGTATGGGGCTAGATGCCAAACCCTTTCTCATGCTTAAATTCCGTTCCATGCGTAGTGATGCTGAAAAGCACGGCCCCGGTTGGACGGTGGATAGTGACCCTCGCCAAACGCGCCTCGGTACCTTCATGCGCTATATAAAAGTGGACGAACTGCCGCAGTTGATAAATGTTCTCCTCGGTGAGATGAGTCTAGTGGGGCCACGACCGGAACAAGCCTATTATGTCAACCAGTTCCGCGAAAGTGTGCCACGCTACATGGAGCGGCACCGCGAAAAAGGCGGCATGACTGGCTGGGCACAACTTCATGGGCTACAGGGTGATACCTCCATTGCCGAGCGTACCAAATATGACCTGTGGTATTCAGAAAATTGGTCTGTTTGGCTTGACATAAAAATCATTGTCCGCACATTGTGGAAGATTATCGAGCCAACCCGTGGCCCCCGTTTTTCCCCTCCACCCGATGTTCCGCAAACATCATCAGACCAATCCTCAAATTCAAGCGAAAAAATCTAACAAATATTTTATTTGACGCTCATTTTTGGGCATGTTATGATATTCAAAGTACCCCTTTAGCACTCGATAGTCAGGAGTGCTAAAGTGAGCAGCTTCAACAACTGTTGCCCACAGATTTCAGACAGAGGTCTATTTGTAGATGGTTTTGCCGTTATCAGAGCGTCAAGAACGTATCTTAAAGCTGATTGTTCGGAACTATATTGAAACCGGTATTCCGGTTGGTTCACGCACGCTTGTAAAACAGTATCGTTTGGATATTAGCCCGGCAACCGTTCGCAACGAGATGGCAATGTTGGGCGATTTGGGCTACCTGGTGCAACTGCACACGTCGGCTGGCCGTATTCCTACGGAAAGTGGCTATCGGTATTTTGTTCAACGGTTGCTGGGTGAGTTTCACCTGCCGCTGCGTGACCAGCAAATGATCAGCCACCAATTTCACCAAGCGCGACTGGATTTGAACCAATGGATGCGTCTGGCGGCTGCCATATTGGCACGCACTTCTCAAGGAGCAAGCTTTGTCACAACCCCCCAGCCGTTACGAGCCAACCGGTTTAAGCATGTGCAGTTGATTGCCACCCAGGGGCGGCTGGTATTGATGGTGCTGGTGTTGTATGGCGGTGATGTTAAGCAGCAGATGTTGACT
>JAGQGA010000409.1 GCA_020432595.1 Anaerolineales bacterium
GTGGCAGTTAGTGCATCTGGCTTATGCCCAATTGTGGTTGGCGCGGCATGTGGCTGGGGCTTTACCCCGACCTTGGGAACGCCATCTCCCGGCGATGAAAAACCGGCTGATGTCCCCAACCTTGGTGCAACGCGATTTTGCTCGAATTATTCGCCAGATTGGGACACCAGCCAAAGCACCCCAACGCCGGTTTATTTCACCGGGCAGACCTTTGGGGATGAAATTGCCGCCGCGACCACGCCAGAAAGTGGTTGTCAAAAGTCAGCAAGGGGCAAAACCGCCCTGAAATCAGGCCAATTGGCTCGATTATTCAGTTATAAATGTACTTGAAATCAACTCAATTAGAATTGAGTTTGGTTCACAATGTCAAAAGTCCAATCCTTTAATATGATCAGGAATCGGGTCAACATTGCTAGGCAAAGAGCAAACGCCCCTTGGGTTCTGGTACGGGGCAACCCATCTCCTCTGCCGTTTCAATCCACTCGTCAATAATAAGCTCTAATTCGGCCAACGCACCTTGGTAGGTAGCCCCATCGGCAGCACAACCAGGTAATTCAGGAACCTCGGCAATAAAAGCCTCATCTTCAGCACTCCAGTAAATAATTACTTCATATCTGTGTTTGCCCATTTTTCGATTAGCCTACAGCTTCAGCAGCAAGCATTGCCCACTGCTGCCCAAGTTCTGCTATTGCTTGTGCATCCCAGTAGCGCAATGTTTCGGGATCAAAATCGCCTCCATTCGGCCAAACGAGCGTCCGAGCTTCTTGATCTAACCTTACTTGTTCAAAGCGTTCTATATCCCGTAGGCTACCAAAACTTCACCCTGTAAGATAGGTTTAAAGTCAATAACATGCTGAAACCCATCATTAAACATGATTTGCAATGTGTAGTCGTCAACAAGTTCAAAGTCAATCACACGAAAAAGTTTATGAGCCATTTTGCCTCTCACCTTAATCAAGGCAAGTATAGCGAAAAATGGGGAAAAGGATAGGCTCTATTCGCAGGCAAGTGGTTTACGGGGTTTCTGCGTATTGTCTCGGCGAAATATCGCTGATTGTAATTCGCGCCAACGGGCGAGCTTGGCTATACTGGATGGAAAGGAAATTTGTGGCTGGTTTGTCGGCCACGCATATGAAGAGGAAAGGTTTATGAATGTTCAACGAATTGCATTAACGGCCGTTTGCATCGCCATCGTCGCCGTCTTAGTAGCTGTCGTTCCCATACCCATTCCCGCCACCGGTGGGTACACCCACCCCGGTGCCGTTGCTGAAATCTTTATCGCCCTCGCCTTTGGCCCCGTTGTCGGTGGCGTGGCCGCTGGCATTGGTGCCGCCATTGCCGACCTGGCTCTCGGCTATGGCAGCTTTGCCCCGCTCACCCTCATTGCCCACGGCAGCCTCGGCGTTTTGGCTGGCTATTTGGGCTGGAAAAAAGGGATCAATGGCATGATCATCGCCTGGATTGTTGGCGGGTTGGCCTTGGTTGCCGTCTACTTCCTCGGTGAAGCCACCCTTTATGGCTATGGCTTTGCCGGAGCCGCTGCCGAGCTGCCGTTTAACCTGTTCCAAGTTGGTCTGGGCATCCTTGGCTTGGTTCTCTACCAACTGGTGCGCCGCGCCTACCCGCAAATTGACCAGCTTGGCGGCACGCCGTCGTTCCAGGAAAGATAATTTGTAGGGAGTGGGGAGTGGGGCGTCAGAACACTCCCCACTCCCCACTCCTTACTCCCCACGCTCCTTGCCCCCCATCCTCGCCCTCCACAATTTTAGCTACGCCTACCCCACCCACTTGCCCACAGCCAAGCCCGTTTGGGTGCTGGATGGCGTGGATTTAACGGTGCAGGCGGGGGAGTTTGTGACAATTATGGGGCCGACGGGGGTGGGCAAAACAACCCTGTGCCTGGCACTCAACGGCATTGTACCCCATTCAACAGGTGGCACGATTGGAGGCGAGGTGTGGATAAACGGCCGTAATTCCCGCCACCACCCCGTCGCCGAACTCGCCCAAACCATTGGCCTTGTCTTCCAGGAGCCAGAAACCCAGCTTTTTAACATGACCGTCGAGGCCGAAGTTGCCTTTGGGCTGGAAACGCTGGGACTGCCCCCGGCTGAAATGGAGCAGCGCATCGCATGGGCGTTGGAACTCGTCGGCATGGGCGAATTTCGCCAGCGATCTCCCTTTGAACTGTCCGGCGGGCAAAAACAGCGCGTCGCCATTGCCGCCATCCTCGCCATGAAACCCCCCGTGCTAGTGCTGGACGAACCCACCGCCAATCTTGACCCTGTCGGCAAGCGGGAAGTGTTTGCCGCTGTGGAAACACTGCGACAGCAGGAAGGAATGACCATCATCATGGTGTCGCACGAAAGCGAGCAAATCGCCGCCTTTGCCGACCGGGTGGTGGTGTTGAATAAGGGCAAGGTAGCCATTGATGCCCCCGCCGCCACCATATTTACCCCACCCACCCGCCTGCGCCAAATTGGGCTGTCCGTCCCCCAACTCAGCGAACTGGCCGACTGCCTGAACCAACGCCACGCCACCCAGTTTCGCTTCACCCAGCTAGACGAAGCCGCCCAAGCCTTGAATCATTGGACCTTCGCCGCCCAAGGTACTGACACGCCACTGTCCCCACACCCTACACCCCACACCCCATACCCCACTCCCCAACCAAAGGTTGACCACGCCCCACACCTCACCCTCGACTCCCTCTCCTACGCCTACGACGGTACGCAGGCAGCCCTCAACGGCATTGATTTGACCATTGGGGCGGGGGAGTTTGTGGCAATCATCGGGCAAAATGGGTCGGGCAAGACGACGCTGGTGAAGCATTTGAACGGGCTGCTGCGGCCGACGCGGGGGCGCGTGCTGCTCAATGGGGCCGATATTGCCGCCACGCCGGTGGCAAAGTTGGCGCGGACGGTGGGCTATGTCTTCCAAAACCCCGACCATATGATTTTTAGCACCACGGTGCGAGAGGAGGTAGCAGCCGGGCCGCACAATTTGGGGCTGTCGGAGGCGGAAATTGCGGCACGAACGACAGCGGCATTGACGCAGTTTGGGTTGCTGCCTTTTGCTGAAACGCAGCCAGCACTGCTGGGGTTTGGGCTGCGGCGCAAGGTGAGTATCGCGGCGGTGGTGGCGATGCAAACGGCCGTTCTTGTGCTTGATGAACCCACTAGCGGCCTGGACCAGCGCAGCACCGATGAGCTGATGGCGATTTTGACCGATCTCAACCAGCAGGGGCGGACGATTGTGCTGATTACCCACGATATGCGGCTGGTAGCGGATCATGTGCCGAGTTGTGTGGTGCTGCATAACGGCCGTTTATTAGCCCACGCTCCCACCCGCCACCTTTTCCAGCAGCCCAACCTGCTGCACCAAACCCAGCTTGAACCACCTCCCATCACCCAGCTAGGCCAGCAGCTTGGCTTCTCGGCTCTCACGTTGAGGGATTTGTGTGCTTGACAGGGAGAAACGGCCGTTATAATAATTCTCTTTAGCTATATATTGGAAAATGGGAACTTCTCTATAAATAAAAGGTCGAACCATGTCAACTGCTATTATGATTTCCGAACAAGTCGCCAATCACCTCAATGATTTGGCCGTTGGTGATGATATTGATGAAACGCTGCGGCTTTTGCTGGTGGCTGAATATCGGCGCAAGTTAACCCATTACCGGTTGACCAATGAGCAACTCAGCCAAAAATACCAGATGTCGTTTGCGGCCTTTGAGGAACAGCAGCTAACCAAAGCCTATAATTATTCATGGGCGGTTGAATCTGATGCGATGGCTTGGGAAACGGCCGTTGATGGTATTCGTACAATGCAGCGCCGACTAGCAGAATTAATTTGCTTTAACCATATCTATCTCTGTCAACCTTTACACCTCTAGCCAAAGCTGCCTGCACTAAACCCAGCTTGAATCGCTCCTATTGCCCAGCCAGGCCAACGGCTTGGCTTCTCTGCCCTCACGTTGCGCGATTTGTGTGAGGTGCTTGACAGGGGGAAACGGCCGTTATAATTACGAGCTGCTGGGCAGCACTTGAAAACAGGATAACAAGTTTATGGAACAAAAACTAATCACAGAAATCGTTGGGGAGGAATCATATCAATATTACCCGCTGGGCGATTATGTTGTTCGAGCACCTGACATTTGTTCCGGCCGCCCTACATTTAAATACACCCGCATCGAGATTACCGGGACTTTTGAGCGTTTAGCGGCTGGGGAAACAATGGACGACATTGTTTTGGGTTATCGCGGACGTGTGCCCAAGTCAGCTATCATTGAAGCTGTCCACTTAATCACCAGCCAATTTATTACATCCCTGCCACAGCTAGAGCCAGTTTAATGATCGTTTTAGATGAACAATTGCTTGGTCGGAATCTGGAAAACGAAATCAGCCACTGGTATCAAGGGGAGGTTTGTTTTATTACCGATCTGCGTCCTGGTAGCGTTATCAAAGACGATGCCATTCCCAAACTGCTACAGCACGCCAACCAACCGACGTTTGTCACCATTAACGAACGGGATTTTTGGCGTAGAACAGAACCAAACCAGAGATACTGCCTTGTTTGTTATACCCTGACCGATTCACAGGCTCACCAAATTGCTTTCGCCTTACGAGACCTGTTGCAACATTCCTTATTTGATAGCAAAGCTAAGCGTATGGGCAAGATCATTCGAGTAACCAATCACGAAATTACCTATTACGCAACAAGCCACAGAAAATTACAAACAGTACTACTTTAGCATAGCAAAATCTTCTTCACGGTTATTATTCTTGCCCTAGCCCATGTCCATCTCCGTCAACCTCTATACGCCCGGCCAAAGCTGGCTGCACCAAACAGATCCCCGCGTCAAGCTGCTGTTTGTGGCGGCCTCCATTTTTCTCCTCATTGTGTTTAAAAATGTGTGGCTGCTGCTGGCCGCCCTGCTGCTGCTGCATTTGCTGCATTGGTCGGTCGGCACGCCGCTGGCAAACATTCGCTTTATCTGGAAAACGCTGCTGCCTGTGGCCTTGCTCATGCTGCTGCTGCGGGTGCTGTTTTACCCCGTGGGCGAGCCGCTGCTGACGGTGTGGGTGGTGCGGGTGACAACGATTGCCCTGGCGCAAGGGCTGGTGCTGGCACTGCGGATTTTGACAATGGCATTGGTGGTCTTTGCCTGGCTCTACACCACCACCCAACCCGATTTGGTGCAAAGTTTTGTCCGGCTGGGGATGCCCCACGCCTGGGGGCTAGTGCTGGCGTTGGCTTTGCGCTATATCCCCACCTTTCAGGGGACGTTTACGCTGATTGCCGAGGCGCAGCAGGCGCGGGGACTAAATGTTAG
>JAGQGA010000040.1:0-14048 GCA_020432595.1 Anaerolineales bacterium
GGCCGTTTTGCGAAGGAAATGAGTTGTCAGCTAACCCCCAAATGCACCCCTTTACCCCCTAGATAATACGCTTTGGGTTTTCCAGAACGAGTATGTTGCTTAACAGACGTTGGGGAGAGAAGATAGATAAAAGGTACTGCCCGTTTGGCAGCAGGAGCATAGGCAGAATGTGGTCAAAATGGGTATATTCCACTTCAATAACAAATACTTGGCGTTTGCTGGGCTGAATAGGCAAATTCACACCAGCGGTTTGGGTTAATTTGGCGACCCAGGCACCGGCGGCGTTGACGACGATGAGAGCCTGAATCACGTCGCCTGATGTAAGTTCAATGCCAGTGATTTGGTTGTGGCTGTGGCACATCCGGCCGACCTCTGCCGTCAAATAAGTTGCACCCAGTTCTATCGCTTTGTGGCGATAGGACAGCAGGGCAGCAAGAGGGGACATGGAGCCATCACGCCGGCCGAACATGGCTCCTACGCAAATCATGTCATAGTTTGCCTGATCTCGCTCAAGATTTTGTTCCTTTAGACTCTTCAAACTGTAACGGGGTACGAATGGGAGCAAAGGTGTGGCGATGAACGGCCGTTGCGCCATACTTTGCAATCGCTGCCCGGTGCGCTTCGGTACCATACCCTTTGTGCTGGGCAAAGTTGTACAGTGGGTAAAACGGGTCAAGGGCAATCATCTCCCGGTCGCGGCTCACTTTTGCCAAGATGGAGGCGGCGGCAATGCTCAGGCTGAGGCTGTCGCCGCGCACAATGGCCTGCTGCGGCAAGTTGACACGAGCCAGGCGAATACGGCCGTCAATAAGCAACCCATCGGCAGCGGGGTCTAGCTGCGCCAGTGCCCGCGTCATTGCCAGCCGGGTGGCGGGCAAAATTCCCTCGGCGTCAATCTCTTGGGCTGTGGCTGCCCCGATACCGTAGGCCAAGGCATTGGCAATAATCACGTCAAAGAGGGTTTCGCGGGTAACGGCCGTTAACTGCTTAGAATCATTCACCCCCCGCAGTGTTGGTTCGGCACCAGGCGGCAAAATAACCGCCGCTGCCACCACTGGGCCAGCTAATGCCCCTCGGCCGGCCTCGTCCAGCCCGGCCACATATCTCAGTCCATATCGCTCTGCCAGGGCAAGTTCATACGCCAATGTTGGTACCGTTTTCATATTGGGGCAAAGTGTATCACATCATGTGGCTAAATCCGTGGGAAGTTACGCTTGGGTTGTAAACAATTTCATAGGCAGGGGTTACGGGAACTTACAGGAAACGGCCGTTTCTCTGCTATCCTAAATTCACGACTTCTTAACGGCCATCCCCGCCCGCACAAACACCCACCACGCAGACCCACAGCCTGCTATGTTTGTGCCAATGCGCCCACGACTCTCCCATACACATAAAGGAGGTGATACCTTATCACGAGCCATGCCCCCTGTTTGTCATCCGCCAAGGATGATCCGCATCCAACTGCATAGATGAGTGTGTTGGTGTCTGTCTCTCCAACCTTCATCCTGTCTGTATTTGTACACGTATTGGTATTCAGATTGGAGTATTTTCGATGTTGCGTAAAAATTTAACCCGCCAAGTATCCTTTATTCTCATAACCCTGATTTTGTTGATAACCCCTCTGGTCGCCTTTGCCCAAAACCCTATCCCTGTCACCCGTGACCAACCAGCACAAGCACTATTTGCCCCCGTAGATGAACAGGCCAACCGCTTGAACGGCACGCAAACAGCCCAAGCAGATCGCTATGCCAACAAGGCTACAACGGCCGACATGACCATTGTCATGGCCCAACCGCACTTGCTGCGCAGCGGCAAAATGGTTAACCTCAACCTGTCAGCTGATGTCCAGCTTGCCCTGACACCCGATCTCATTGAGGCACGCAGCGAGCAGGACTTCAGTTGGTTTGCCCAGGATGAGGCCAACGGTGTCTTTGCCGTTTTGGTTGCCAATGGGGATGTGCTGTTTGGCAATGTGCGAGTCAACGGGGAGCTGTTTCAAATTCGCCCGCTTGGTGATGGATTAACGGCCGTTATTCGCGCCGACGAAACGGCCTTCCCCCCCGACCACCCGGCAGATTATGATGAGCAGTTTTTAACGGCCGTTGCCCAGGAAGCCACCATCGCCCTGGAGGACATCTTCCCCGGCCGTGAAGCCAACCCCGTTGATGACGAAGCCACCTTTGACAACGGCGACACCGTGAGCGCAGCCGACCTACAGGAAGCTCTGCTCTTTGAAACTGGTGAAAGCAGCGAAAGCGACCTGTTGGAAGAACTGGGAACGGCCGTTGACGACACTCCCCAGCTTGACGATAGCTCGACCACGAATGACGACACGTTAAACGCTCCGATGGCCCCTCAAGACAAAAGTACCACCATCACTGTCATTGTCGCCTACACCAACAACGCCCGCGCTGAAGTGGGTGGCACAGCGAACATGAACGCGCTCATCCAAACGGCCGTTGATGAAGCCAATCAAACCTACCGCAACAGCGGTATCAACACCAGCCTCCACCTCGTCCACCGCTACGAAGTCGCCTACCCCGAAGCCACCATGTCCCTCGACCTCAATCGCTTCCGCACCAGCGGCGACGGCATCATGGACAACATCCACACCCAGCGCAACCTGCACGATGCTGACGTAGCCATCCTCATTCGCACCAGCACAGACTCCTGCGGCCTGGCCTACATTTACCCTGCTGCCACTGATGCCTTTGGTGTCGTTGCCCAAGATTGCGCCACCGGCTACTACTCATTTGCCCACGAAATCGGTCACATCCAGGGTGCCTTGCACAACCCGGAAGAAAGCAGCAGCAATTGGCCTTTCGCCTATGGGCATGGCTACTACAACAACGCAGATGGCTGGCGCACCGTCATGTCCTACGACTGTCCGAATGATTGTGACCGCCTACCCTACTGGTCTAACCCCAACCGCGCTTGGGGCGGCGACCCCATGGGGACAGAAGCGACCCACAACAATGTCCGTGTTCTCAACGAAACGGCTGGCAAAGTGGCCGGGTTCCGCACCACCGGCATTGCCGACAGCGTTGAAGCAGGAGATCAATTCGGCCGTTCCCTAGCCGAGGGCGACTTCAATGGCGATGGCTTTGTAGACCTGGCAATAGGCGTTCCATTTGAAAATCTGTCTACAGGCGGCTTGTTCCCCACCAATATCGGCAACGCAGGCATGGTAAACGTCCTGTACAGCACGGCTGGTGGACTATCCACCGTTGACAATCAGGGCTGGCACCAAGATACACCCAACATAGACGGAGCAGCCGAAGCTGGCGACCAGTTTGGCTATGCTGTGGCCACAGGTGACTTCAACAACGATGGGTTTGACGATTTGGCTGTCGGAGTGCCGTATGAATCAATTGGCAGCCTGGCTGGGGCTGGTGCAGTTAATGTTATCTATGGTTCGTCATCTGGGCTGACCAGTTTTGGCGACCAGATTTGGCATCAGAATACAGCCAATGTGGCTGGCGGGTCGGAAGCAGGCGACCATTTTGGGGCGGCTCTCGCCACGGGCGACTTTAACAACGATGGGTTCGATGACCTCGCCATTGGCGTACCCGATGAAAGCATTAACAGCAAGAACCATGCTGGCGCTGTGCATGTGCTGTTTGGCTCGGCGGGAAAATTAACGGCCGTTAATAACCAATTCTGGCATCAGGACAGCACTGGCGTTGTTGGCGGCGTTGAAACCGGCGACCTCTTTGGCAGCGCACTCGCTGCTGGCGACTTTGACGGCGACAACTTCGACGACCTCGCCATTGGCGTACCCGATGAGGGCATTGGCACCGCCAACCACGCTGGTGCCGTCAACGTCCTTTATGGCTCAGCCAGCCGCCTAACCGCCAACGGCGACCAAATGTGGCATCAGAACAGCACCAACATCGTTGGCGGCTCGGAAAGCGGCGACCACTTCGGCTTCGCCCTCGCCGCAGGTGATTTCAACGGCAACAACCTCTATGACGACCTTGCCATTGGCGTTCCCCATGAAGGCATTGGCGGCGTGGCTAACGCCGGGGCAGTCAACGTCATCTACGGCAGTTGGAGTGTCGGCTTAGCCAGCGCTAACAACCAGCTATGGCATCAAAACAGCACCAATGTCGAAGGTGTTGTCGAAGCTGATGATCAGTTTGGCTATAGTCTTGCGGCCGGCAACATCGGCCACATTGGGCGCAGTGCGCTGGTTATTGGCGTTCCCTATGAAGATTTGGATGCTATCAGTAATAATGGCGTTGTGCAAATCCTCTATAGCAACAACGGTAGCGGGCTTACTGCTACGGGCGACCAAATGTGGCACCAAGACAGCAATTTTGTTGAAGGGACGGCCGAAGCCAACGATTGGTTTGGTTTTGCTGTGACGGCTGGCGATTTCAACAATGACAACCGCGCTGACATTGCCATAGGTGCTCCCGGCGAAGGGGTAGGAAGTGCTAATAACGCGGGGGCTGTGAATGCACTCTACAGCAATGGCACGGCTATCTCGGCAGCGAATGACCATTTGTGGCACCAGGACAGTTAGCTTAACGGCCGTTTCTCACGACCAATAAAACAAAAACGAGTGTCGTGGATTCACGATGCTCGTTTTTGCTGTAACCAGCCAAGCAGCTTTCAAAGATATTGATCGGGCGTTTTCCTTGTCTCCCAACCACCTCTACCCTATCATTTCCTCATACCGATGTCAGGAGATGCAGATGGAACCAAATCACTTTTTAGGCAGTTGGGAACTGGACAGCCAACAATCGCGCTATCAATTGGGCGAACCGCCGTTAACGGGAACGTATCGCATTGCAGCGGAAGGGCAACAGCTTTGGTTTTACATGGCGTGGACGGCCGTTAATGGCAGCAGTCATGAAGCCAGTTATGCGGGTACGCCGGATGGCAGGGATTATGCGCTGGCAGAAACGGCCGTTGCCGATGCCGTTTGTCTCTTCTTTGAAGACCCCCTCAACCTTGTTTCTACCGCCAAACGGGACGGTGCCCTCATCCTCCACGCCCGCCGCACCCTCGCCGACGACCTCAACACCATGACCGTCGTCCAATCCGGCCACACCGAAGCGGGGCCGTATGCCAATTTTTCGGTCTACAAGCGCATTGCCTGATGATTGGAGATTAGAGATTGGAGATTCAACCCAATCTCCAATCCCCAATCTCTCCTCTAAACCACCTTCCCCGGATTCAAAATATTATTCGGGTCAAACAGCCGCTTAATACTGCTCATTACCGCAATCGCCCCTTCCCCGTGTTCATAAACCATATATTTTTGCTTGCCAATCCCCACCCCATGCTCACCGGTGCAGGTGCCGCCCAGTGCCAGTGCCTTTTGCACCACTCGATCATTAAACGTTTGCAGTACCGCCTGCTGCGCCGCGTCGTCCTTGCGGCCAAAGGCCACCGTGTGCAAATTGCCATCCCCGGCGTGGCCGAACAACGCCCCCTTGACGTGTAGCTCGTCAAACAGGCTGTTGGTGTAGGCAGCCAGCACCGGGTATTGGGAGATAGGCACGGCGACATCGGTAATCAGATAGATGCTGTCGGGGTAAATGCGGAACAAAATTTCGCCCAGCTTGTGCCGCCCTTCCCACAGCCGATCTCGTTCATCGCGCCCCACGCCCGCTTCAAAATAAGTGCAACCGCAATCATCACATACCTGCCGCACCAGCTCCAGTTCGGCAGTGATGGTGGCGGCACTGGCTCCGTGAAATTCCATGAGCAATAACGGCCGTTCTGGTAAATCCACTGAATCCAGCGTGTTCATATACCGCACCGAATCCGCATCCAGCAGCTCCAAAGCTGCCGGGTTTAGCCCAGAGCCAATAATGCCATACACCGCCTCCGCCGCCGCTGGGGTTGAATCAAATGCCGCCACCACCGCGCTAAAATGCTCCGGCAGCGGGTGTAGCTTCAGCGTTGCCTCCGTAATCAGCCCCAGCGTCCCCTCCGACCCCGTAAACAGATGGGTCAAATCATACCCCGCCGACTGCTTCACCGAGCGCGACCCCGTGCGAATGACCTCTCCATTCGCCAACACCACTTCCAGTGCCATGATGTTGTCGCGGGTTGCCCCATAGCGCACCGTGCGCGTTCCCGCCGCATTGTTCGCCACCATGCCGCCAACGCTGGCATTGGCTCCGGGGTCGGGGGCAAAAAAGAGGCCATATTGCGCCAGGGTTTTGTTCATATCCTTGTAGAAAATCCCCGGCTGCACCGTTACCTGAAAATCATTTTGGTGGACGGCCACAATGCGGTTCATGCGACCAAAATCAATGACAATGCCGCCGCGCAGGGGAATGGTGTTGCCTTCCAAACTGCTGCCCGCCCCCCAGCCGGTAATGGCAACCTGGTTCTCATTTGCCAGCCGTGCAATCTGGCTCACCTGCGCCGTCGTCTCCGGCCAAACCACCAGGTCAGGCAGGTGGGCGGTGTGGGAAGATTGGTCTTTGGCGTGTAAATTGCGGTCGCTGTCGGCACTGGAAACATGCTCCGCGCCAACAATTTGTTGTAAGGCGTTGGTTAATTGGGTAAGGGTTGTTATATCCATTTCACATCCTATTTGGCAAAATTTTTAGTTGCTATACAGGTGTCATTTCGAGGTCCTCCGAGAAATCCCATTGACATCGCCAAGGGAGCGGGATTTCTCCTCGAAGACTCGTCGAGATGACATGTTTGGGTCGAAAATTGATTTATGGTTGCCAAGCCTGGATAGTTACCGTATTTCTATGAACTTCTAAACCATCTTTTGTCTAGGCTATGAGTATAACATGATTCCATAGAGAAAGAGATTAGGGATAAAAAGTTGCGTGCCGCCAGTGCCTAATCTCCAATCTCCCAATCTCCAATCTGCATTTGCCCAATTTTGCCAAACCGCCTACCATTCCAGCCAATGGACGAGTTTAACGGCCGTTGGGAGCAACGCTACCACCCCCTGCGCGACGAATGGGTCATTGTGGCCGCCCACCGGCAAAACCGGCCGTGGCGCGGCGAAATGGCTGTGTCCAACCGGGTAATTACCCCACCCTACCAACCCGACTGCTACTTCTGTCCCGGTAACCAGCGGGTGGGTGGGGTGCAAAATCCGCCCTATGACGGCGTGTTTGTGTTTGACAACGACCACCCGTGTGTGGGTGTCAACGCCCCGACGGATTTGCCCCCGCCCACTGGTATCTACCGCAATCGGCCGGCCGACGGGATTGCCCGCGTCATTTGCTACAGCCCGCGCCATGATTTAACGCTGGCCGAGTTGTCACCGGTTGAAGTGGAAAACCTGGTGGGGGTGTGGCAGCAGCAAATGGCGGATTTGGGGAAACGGCCGTTTATCAACCACGTCCTCATTTTTGAAAACAAAGGGGAAGCCGTGGGCGTGTCCAACCCGCATCCGCACGGGCAAATCTATGCCACTAACTTTGTCTTTAAGACGATTGAGACAGAAGTGAAGGCGAACTACCGCCATTGGCAGGAGACGGGGCGGGTGCTGTTTCAGGATATTTTGGCGGCGGAGTTGGCGGATGGGGCGCGGGTGGTGTGTGAGAATAAAACGGCCGTTGCTTTCATCCCCTACTTTGGCCGCTACGCCTACGAACTATTTGTCGCCCCCAAAGCGACCCACCCCACCGTTGCCACTCTTTCGGCTGCCGAGATCGTGGATTTTGCCGCCATTTTGCAGGAAGTGACCATCCGGCTGGACAATTTATGGCAAATGCCGTTCCCCTATGTGATGCCGCTGCACCAGGCCCCCACCGACGGCGGCGATTATCGCCCCTTTCATTTCCACATCGAATTTCACCCGCCGCTGCGAAAGCCCAATTTGCTCAAATATTTGGCCGGGCCAGAAATTGGCGGCGGCAATTTTCTCAGCGACACGGTGCCGGAGGAGAAGGCGGCGGAGTTGCGGGGGGTGGCGAGGGTGCATTATAAAAAGAAGGAGATTGGGAGATTGGGAGATTGGGAGACTGTGGAGAGTCTCCCAGTCTCTGAGTCTCCCAGTCTCTTACGACCTGATGCTTGACATTCACGATTTACTTCAGCCTATTTTGACCTTGCACAACGAGATACGAACGGCCGTTACTGCCACCAGCGAAACCGCCCAGCTAGACGACATGGCCGCCGTGGTGCATGACGGTGACGGCGACACCATCTTTGCCATTGACCGGGTGAGCGAGGAGCGGCTAGTTGATTTTTTCGTCCGCGAGGTTGCCAGCCACACCCCCATTGTGCTGATTGCCGAGGGGCTGGAAGGGGGAGAAATGGTGCTGCCGCTGGGGGCCAAAGCTGAAGAGGCGGCGTGGCGCATCATTGTAGACCCAATTGACGGGACGCGGGGGTTGATGTACCAAAAGCGGAGCGGCTGGATTTTGACGGGGGTGGCTCCTAACCGGGGAACGGCAACGTCTCTGCAAGACATCGTGCTGGCGATACAAACAGAGATCCCGCTGGTGAAGCAGCATTTGTCGGACCAACTGTGGGCTGTGAGGGGTGAGGGGGTAACGGCCGTTCGCCACAACCGCCTCACCCAGCAAACCACCCCCCTCGCCCTGCACCCCTCCCGCGCCACCACCATCGCCCACGGCTTTGCCATGATCGCCCGCTTTTTCCCTGGAGCGCGGGAAGAGTTGGCGGCGATTGATGAGGAGATTGTGCTGGGGGCACTGGGGCCGGTGCAGCCGGGCAAAAGCCACTGCTTTGAAGACCAATATATTTGCACTGGGGGGCAGTTGTATGAGCTGATGGCGGGGCGGGATCGGTTCGTGGCGGATTTACGGCCGTTAATGGAAACCCTGCTGGCGCGGCGCGGGCTACAGCTTGGCATCTGCTGCCACCCCTACGACCTCTGCACCGCGCTCATTGCTCAAGAAATGGGGGTTGTCCTGACCAATGAAACCGGCGGCGTGCTGGATGCACCGCTAACTGTTGAGGCCGATGTTGGCTGGGTTGGCTACGCCAATCCTGCCATTCAGCAGCAAATTGAGCCGCTGCTACACGCGGCACTGCAAAGAAGGAGGTTGTTGTAATTAGGCAACTGCAAACTCGGTAAACGGCCGTTTAAACGGCGCTTGAAAACCTAACACAATATCTGAAGGTGGCACACCGCGTTCAACTAATTCTGTGGCAATACCGGGTTCGGTAAAATCACGCTGAACCCAAATTTTCCCATCTTTGATGTCTACATGGACGATAACGCCATATGTTCTTTGAAAGTCGTCTTCCCAGCCAATATCAACAACCTGATAATGATCACGGACGGGATCGAAAATAAGTTGCGTTTCAATGGGTTCTGATCCTGCAACCTGCTGGGTATATTCGGCCAGAATTTCTTGCACAAACTTGCGGTACTGTTCTATTTTTTCCACTTGATTATCTCCTGTCGAATGGGATCGTAAACAATTAAGCGGATCTGATAACGGTCTATTGTTTTTTGAGCAAATGGTGTCGTAAAAAAATCATCGAAGGTGTCACGAGGAATAGCAAGGTAAAGCAGCCGAGTTGAGCCAGATAACTCTAGCAGATAATCATAGTTAAGATATTGACCTAGAGCCAAATGGAAATCATTAATAGCTGATGCCCCTAAGAAACTTTTGATTTCAATGGCAATTTGCTCCTTATCCCGATTTGCGAGAATAAGGCGTTCAGCACCTAAATCAACTCGAACACGAGTCTGTGCATATTCTAGGAGCAGTGGATCATCTGTAATTGTCCAGCCGTCTTTTTGCAAAGCTATTTTGACAGCCTCATGGAATAAATCCTTTTTCGACATACAATTATTGTAGCATAGTTGGCGTTGGATTGATCAAGGTGAGGATATTGGCAAATGTTAGCTGATGTGGGACATCTGATGGCGTTGGTTCAAAGGCGAAAGGGGTCTTTCTTTTTGCCTACTGCACCCATTTGTGTAGCACGGGCACCGGGGCGGTTGGATGTGATGGGGGGGATTGCTGATTATTCGGGGTCGCTGGTGCTGGAGATGCCGATTGCTGAGGCGACGCTGGCGGCGGTGCAGCTAGACGCGGAGCCGACGGTGCGGATTGTCAGTTTGGGCGGGGATCGGGTGGGAGAAACGGCCGTTTTTTCCCTCCCCCTCACCGATTTGCTTGCTAACGATGAGCCGATTCGCTATGAAACGGCCGTTGCCTATTTTCGCCAGCGTCAACCGTGGGCGGCCTACATCGCCGGAGCCTTTGTGGTGCTGATGCGTGAAAAAGGGGTGCGCTTTGAACAGGGGGCGCGGCTGCTGCTCCATTCCGATGTCCCCGAAGGCAAAGGGGTTAGCTCCTCGGCCGCTGTGGAAGTGGCGGCTATGCAGGCCATTACCGCTGCCTATGGCATCGAGTTGACTCCCCGCGAGCTGGCACTGCTGTGCCAAAAGGTGGAAAACCACGTCGCCGGTGCCCCTTGCGGCATCATGGATCAGATGACGGTGGTGGCGGGGCAGCCCAATCAACTGCTAGCACTGCTGTGCCAGCCGACCGAAATCCAGGGCACCGTCCCCATCCCTGACGAACTTAGTTTTGTTGGGCTTGATTCTGGTATTCGCCACGCCGTTTCCGGGGCCGATTATGGCTCGGTGCGGGTGGGGGCGTTTATGGGGTACAAGGTGCTGCAAACGGCCGTTAACCACACCTGGGATGGCTATTTAGCAAACCTCACCCCGTCCGAATTTGAGCAGCATTACCGCCACCTGCTGCCAGAAACGATGCGCGGCGACGATTTTTTGCGGCAATATGGCGAACTACCCGACACGGTGACGCAGGTTGACCCCACCCGCACCTACGCCGTGCGCCAGCCCACGCTCCACCCCATCTACGAGCATTTTCGCGTCCAAACCTTTGCCCGACTATTGGCAGGCGACCCGCTTGCCAACGCGCCCATGATGGGCGAACTGATGTACCAATCCCACGCCAGCTATTCGGCTTGTGGGCTAGGGTCAGATGGCACCGATTTACTGGTGGCACTGGCGCGAGCTACGTCAGGGGTTCATGGGGCAAAAATTACGGGGGGTGGTAGCGGGGGGACAGTGGTGGTGCTGGGAGAAACGGCCGTTATTGCCCAAGCCACCGCCCACATCACCCAACAATACGCCGCCCAAACCGGCCACACTCCCCACATCTTCACCGGCTCCTCCCCCGGTGCTGCCCAATTTGGCACCCTCAGGTTCTAGGCTTTGTTGACTTTTCAGAATTTGAACCGCAAAATTCGCAGAGAGCGCAAAGAAAGAGAAGAAAATAAGCAAAATCTTTGTGCCGTTTGCGGTGAAATCTGCTTCTTTTTGCCAATTGCCCCCGCCCCATCATCCTAACTGGTCAAAATTTGCGCCTCATGCGGCTGCCAGACCCCATAAACGGCATCGCCAACCTTGAAGCGGGTGTCATAGCGGCCACTCAGGTTTTGCACCCGCACAATCAAGCTTTCGCCATTAGGCAGCCTGATCTGATAGCGAATATCGGTGCCGATGTAGATGGATTCAACAACCGTACCGGGCAAGGCCACCAGCCCTTCCCCCTGCAAATAGTCGCCAACGGTGCTGTTGGCAGCCGGGATGTTGCCTTGAAACAGCCGCCGCAGCTCTGCGTCGTTTGCCCCTTGTGCTTGCAGGTCGGCCACAGTTGCCATTGGGTAAAGGCTAATTTTTTCCGGCCGAATGGCGAGGGTGACGGCCTGGCTGAGCGAAACGGCCGTTTCCGGTGGCTTCACAGCAATCTCATTCTCGGCCACGGTGAGGCGGTAGGTGGGGGTGGTTTGGGACAAACGGCCGTTCAGGAAATTCGTCTCCCCAATAAAATCCGCCACAAACCGATTCGACGGGCTTTCATAAATCTCACGCGGTGCCCCCATCTGCTGAATCACCCCATCCTGCATGACCGCAATCCGATCCGACATGGTGAGAGCCTCTTCCTGGTCGTGGGTCACATAGATAAACGTAATCCCAAGCTGGCTTTGCAGTTGCTTTAGCTCAAGCTGCACCTCTTTCCGCAGCTTCAAATCCAACGCCCCTAGCGGCTCATCCAGCAGCAGCACCGTTGGCTCATTGACCAACGCCCGCGCTAGCGCAATGCGCTGCTGCTGCCCGCCGGAAAGCTGAGTGGTACGCCGGTTCTCATAGCCGCCCATTCGCACCAGCTCCAACGCCTCTTTCACCCGCCGCTCCCGTTCCGGCGCAGCCACCCGCCTGATTTTTAGCCCAAACCCCACGTTTTGCCCCACGTTGAGGTGGGGAAAGAGGGCGTAGTTTTGAAAGACGGTGTTAACCGGCCGTTTGTTGGCTGGCACATCGGTCATTGGCTCACCGGCAATGGTTATCTGCCCGGCCGTTGGGTTTTCAAACCCGGCAATCATTCGCAGGGTGGTTGTTTTGCCGCAGCCGCTTGGCCCCAGAAAGGTGAAAAATTCGCCGCGCCATATTTGCAGATTCATGGCATTAACGGCCGTTACCCGCTGCGCCCCTCTCCCCGCAGGAAACACCTTGCTCACATCCTTCAACTCAACCGCAACAACCTCAGCCATCACTTCGCCTCCCCTGCCCGGCGCAGCCGTTCAGACAGAAAAATTATCAACACCGAACCCACCATAATCAACGCCCCCAACGCCACCACAATCGGAATCCGCCGGGGAAAGCGCAGTTGCGAATACATATAAACCGGCAATGTGGCGTTCGTCCCCACCACAAACACGCTCATGGCATACTCGTCAAATGACGTCGTAAACGCCGTCAAAAACGCCGCCACCAAAGCCGGTAAACTCATCGGCAAAATTACCTGAAGCTGCGCCCCCCAAAAGCTCGCCCCCAAATCCATCGCCGCCTCTTCCATGTTGGCCGGGAACCCCGCCAACCGCGACGACACAATCAGCAGCACAATCGGGATATTGATCACCACATGCCCCAGCCCCACCGTCAGCAAACTTAGCTCCACGTCAAACACCTGCCGATACAAAATCAGCAGAGCCACCCCAATCACCACCGACGGAATCACCAGCGGCAGCGCCGAAATCCCGATAAAAATGTTTTTGCCGGGAAACTCAAAGCGGTTTATGGCAATGGCCGCCATCGTCCCCAGCACCGTAGCCGCCAGCGATGACCACAACCCCACCCAGATGCTGTTCCACAGCGACTTCAAAAGCTCGCCCGCTCCGAATAGCTCCTGATACCAGCGCAGCGTAAACCCCGTCAGCGGAAAGCGCAAATTAGTTGAATCATTAAAGGAAAACACAATGAGCAAAAGAATCGGCAAGTACAAAAACAGAGCCACCAGCCAATAGTAAAGTGACCCCAGCGAAAAGCGGTTTCTCAGTTCCATGCTTTATAACCCCGCCAAATCCGAAAATTTGAACAGCCGTGCCGCGATCACCAGCGGAATCAGCACCACAATCAGCATTGCCAGGCTCATCAGCGAACCCAGCGGCCAATTAAGTGCCCGCACAAACTGGTCGCGGACAATGTTGCCAAACATCACCCCTGTCGTTCCCCCCACCAGCGAGGGGGTGACATATTCGCCAACGGTAGGGATAAACACAAACAGGAACCCGGCCACGACCCCCGGCAAACTCAATGGCAATGTGACCCGCACAAACGCTTCCGGCCGGCTGCACCCCAAATCATACGCCGCCTCATGCAAGCTGGGGTCAATGCGCTCCAATCCGGCAAAAATGGGCAGTGCCACAAACGGAATCCAGACGTAAATTAGCGTCAAATTCACCGCTTCCTGGCTGTAAATCAAAAACGGCATCCCTTCTTCGCTCAAGCCCAAACTTTGCGCCAGCGAAGCAATGGCTCCACTGCCTCCCAGCAGCACCTTCCAGGCCAAAATCCGCAGCAAAAAGCTGACCCACGCCGTCACAATGATAATGGTCAACAGCGTCATCTTGCGTTCCCCCGCCTGAAACGACAGGTGGTAGGCCACCGGATAGGCCAAGCACACGCTGATGAGCGAAATCCAAAACGACTGCACCACCGACCGCCACAGCAGCCCTTGCAATGCCCGGTCGCTCAAAAAATCATGGTAATGTGCCAGCGTAAAAATGCGGCTGGTTGGCCCAAAGGAACCCTGCCGAAA
>JAGQGA010000040.1:14148-17063 GCA_020432595.1 Anaerolineales bacterium
ATCAACAGCGGTAGTACAAACAACACCAGCATAAAAATGGCTGAGGGGGTGATCAAAATTGAAAGGCGACGGCGTTCTTCCATAGTAGCTAACTGGGGATTAGAGATTGGAGGTTGGAGTGAACCTTCATCAATCTCCAGTCTCCAATCTCTAATCTCTAACCTCCCGCATTACTGCGATACTTTCACTTCATCCCAAATGCCAGTACGGATTTGGCGCTGCTCTTCGGTAATTGGTCGGTAAAAGCTGGTGCGTTCTTGAATAGATGCAGCCTGATCTAACTCCATAAATTCAACAACATACGGGTCAATGTCGGCCAGGGCGTTGGTGTTGGATGGGCCATACCAGTAGGTGTTGGCTAGAGCGGCCATGGAGGAGTCGGCGATGGAAGCATCAATGTATTCATAGGCCAAATCAAGGTCGGCTGTGTTAGGGCTGATGCCAAAGCCACAGACCCAGCCTAAACGTTTTTCGGCCGGCTGCACATATTCCACTGCATAACCAGAGGAGTCGGCGTTGGCGTAAGCATCTTGCCACGCATTGACCACAATCCAGGCATCGCCCGTTTGTGGCAGGTCATAGGCTTCGGTGTAGTCTGACCAGTAGGTGAGGACATTGGGTTTTAGCTCAATCAATTTTTGCTTGATAAACTCGTCGTCTTCAGGCGTGGTGTTCCATGGGTTAATGCCAAAGGCTAACGCTGTCATGGCATAGTTGGCCTCGCCGGAGTCCCATAGGGCAATGTGGCCTGCGTATTGCGGATCCCACAAATCGGCCCAGGAGGTTGGTACTTCTGGAACAAGATCGGTGCGAACCAGCATGGATTCATATCCCCAGTCCCAAGGGACAAAGTATTGTTTGCCATCAAATTGTCCCATCGCTGCCAAAGCGGGATTGACGTGTTCCCAATTGCTTAATTTAGAGGTGTCTATTTCCTGGACTAGCCCGTTGTCCACATAAAGCTGCCACCAGGAGTTGCAAGGATGAACGAGGTCGGCAGCGACATCGGTTTGAATTTTGGCGTAGGCTTCAGCATCTTCGGCAAAGAAGATGTAGTCTAGTTTGTCGCCAAAAGTTTCGCCGTATTTTTCGACGAAGGGACCAAAGAAGTCTGGGTTTTCGGTGGCTTCGTAGCCAGACCATTCCAGAATGGTTAGTTTGCCATCCCCCTCTGCCTGTCCCCCACCACAGGACACTAGGAACATTCCTAAAAGAACAAATAATACACTTCGAGAAACAAAGGCTTGCAGTTTCATTTCCTCTCCTACGGTGAAGGATAGGGAGATAAGCTGATGCTAATGGCTCAGATATGTCTCCATTCAATCACCACAAATTGTGCTGCTACGCAGACAAACACCACAATAAACCTGATGAACTGAAATATTCTATTGGCTCGCGCTGATCATTTGAGAGAGCTGAAAATCTCAAACGCCCCATTGATAAAAATTCTTGATGATCTTTAGGTAAATAAACGTTTGGGTTGAACGAACGCCATTTATTTTTGAAATGGCACTGATGACATCGAGAAGATGGTCATTGTCACGGCAGGCTAATTCAAGCTGGATGTCGTAGGAGCCAGCGCAGATGACCACATAACCTACTTCAGGAAAGGCCGCTATTTGGTCAGCAATTTCGCGGATAATACTACCGTCTACTTCTAGGGCAATGGCGGCTACAACGGGCACGCCCATTTTGATGGGATCGGTGACAGCCCGCACTTTGAGAAGATTGCGATCCATGAGGCGGTTGGCACGCTGCTGAACAGTGGAGGGGGACAGGCCTAATTCCGAGGCGATGTCGGCATAGGCTCGCCGACCGTCTATTTGCAAACAACGAATGATGGCTTTGTCAGGCTCGTCTAATTCATCATGTTTACTGTTCATTTGCCATTTAATAATACGCCATTCCCACAATATTACAAGAAGAATCAGCAAAAAGTTTTTTGCCCGATTCGTTGGAAAAACGGCCGTTTTTTCACTGAATCAATACTATTTGCGCCAAATTTCACAAAAATCACCACGTTTTCTTTGACGTTCTTTTTGCCCGGTGCTACACTCGGCTGCACATTTGTGATGATTGCCCTATGTAACGCTGGCGTGAGCACACGCCGGGTAGGGCAGGCAAAAGGATGAACCGTATGGACTTTCAATTGAGCGAGCAGCAAAAAGCGCTGCAACAACGTGTGCGCGAGTTCCTGGAGGTGGAACTCAAGCCGCTGGAAGTGGAGGTAGAGCTGGCGGAGGGGTATTTGTCGCCGGAAAAACGGGCAGAGATTCGGGAGAAAATACGGCCGTTAAATGTCCATTCCTCCAGCTTGCCGCGCCGCGTCGGTGGCACCGAGTTCTCATGGGAAGACCAGGTGATCATCAACGAGGAGATTGGCAAGCTGACGAATGCGCTGGGCTGGTTGATTTGGGCACCGGCGATTGTGCTGAAACATGCAAATGAGTACCAGGTGGAACGGTGGGTACGGCCGGCCGCCGAAGGCAAGCGGGATGCGTGTTATGCGGTGACGGAAGAGAATGCGGGGTCGGATGCGAGTCGGTTGGAAACAACGGCCGTTCTTGACCACACCAACCACTGGATCATCAACGGCACCAAATGGCACGTTACTTCCGGCGATGTCGCCGACTTTGTGGTGCTGCAAGCCGCCACCGACCCCAACATCGGCGATGGCAACACCCTCTTCATCATAGACCTGGACACCCCCGGCGTAGAAGTCATAGACCATCCCAAGTACATGCATCACATCATAGACGGCCACCCCCGCTACCGCTTCAAAAACGTCTGCATCCCCGATGCCAACCGCTTTGGAGCCGTCGGTGAAGGGTTAAGCATCAGCAAAGAGTGGTTTCTCCATGAGCGCGTCCTCATCGCCGCCCGCTGCTGCGGAGCCGCCGAGCGTCTCATTGAAG
>JAGQGA010000410.1 GCA_020432595.1 Anaerolineales bacterium
GTCGGCGTAGCCGCCAACAACAGCAGCTACTTCTATCTAATCCGCGTGACCAATAGCTCAGGTGAGGTTTTCTCAAATCAGGTTGGGAAAGTTGGCTTTGCTATTCAGCCAGGCCAATGATGGGTTAGAATATTTCTTATGACTTCTAAAAAACCACCTTTCCGTGCCGACCATGTGGGCAGTTTGCTGCGTCCCGCCGCGCTGCGCCACGCCTTTAAGCAGTTTGACCAGGGCGAAATAGATGCCGCACAGTTCCGTGCCGTGCAGGACGACAGCATTCGGGCCGTGGTGCGGCTGCAAGAGGAGGTGGGGCTGCAATCCATTACCGACGGCGAGTTTCGGCGGGTGTCGTATTGGGCGCATTTTGTGGAGAAGGTGGCGGGATTGGGGGTAAAAACGGCCGTTTTTACCTTCCATGACGACAACCAGCAGGAGCAAAATTTCCTCTGCCCCCACGTCGAGGGGCGCGTGGAGCGCACCCAACCCATTTCCGGCGACGAATTTGACTTTTTGCGCCAAACCACCCGCCAAACGCCCAAAACCACATTGCCCTCCCCGCCGACCATGCACTTTTGGCGCGGGCAGCAGGGCATTGACCCCGCCGCCTATGCCGACCCGGATGCTTTTTTTGCCGATTTAGCGGCCGTTTACCGCGCCGAAATCGCCGACTTGGTGGCACGCGGCAGCACCTACATCCAGCTAGACGAAGTGCCGCTGGCAATGCTGTGCGACCCCAACGTGCGGGAGCGGCTGCGGGCGGCGGGCAGCGACCCCGATCAATTGGTCAACAGCTATGTAAAACTCATCAACGACGCGCTGGCGGAACGGCCGTCTACGCTGACCGTTGCCATGCACCTGTGCCGAGGCAACTACAAGGGGAAATGGCTCTCCGAGGGAGGCTATGGCTATGTGGCGGAAAAGCTGTTTAACGACATCAACGTAGATGCCTTCTTTTTGGAGTACGACACCCCACGCGCCGGGGATTTTACGCCGCTGTCGCTGTTTCCCAGGGGAAAAACGGCCGTTTTAGGTCTCATCAGCAGCAAAACACCCCAGCTTGAACCGCTTGACGACCTGCGCCGTCGCCTAGACGAGGCCAGCCGCCATGTGCCGCTGGAGCAGCTTGCTGTCAGCCCGCAGTGCGGCTTTGCCAGCACCGTCGCTGGCAACCCCGTCACCGAAGACGACCAGCGACGCAAGCTGGCGTTGGTGGTTGAGTTGGCGGAAAGAGTGTGGGGGGCGGAGTAGGGAGTGGGGCGTGGGGCGTAGGGAGTGGAAGATTTGCACCCCACTCCCTACACCCTACACCCTACTTATTCGTCGCTTTGGCCGCCATTTCCAACAACTGCTGGATGCGCGGCAGCATTTCGGCGGGGTTAGGGTGCAGCCCTTCTTGCACCAGGGCGCTGGCGTAAAGCTGTTCAATGGCAAGGTTGATGAGATCGCTATCTGGCTGCTTCTCGGTCAAATCTGCCAAATCCATCACCAGCGGGTGCCGCCGGTTGAGTTCCAAAATGCGCTGCGGCACTTCGTAATTTTGATTCAGGAACCGCTGAATGCGATCCATGTCGCGGTTGGAAGCACCGTCGGGAGCGACAAGCCGCACGGGGCTGCTTTTGAGAACCTTGGAGGTGCGAACTTCCTTCACTCGGTCGCCCAATGTGGTGACGCAGCGGCCCACGAAGAGGTTGTAGGCTTTGTCAGAAACGGCCGTTTCTTCCTCTTCCTTCTCCTCCTCCGGCTGCTCCGGCAGCTCAATATCCGCATCGTCCACATTCTTAATCGGCTTGTCCTTGTACTCCGTGATGACCGTCGCCATAAACGTATCCAGCGGCTCCGTCCAGTACAGCACCTCCAAATTCCGCGCCTTAAACGGGTCAAGGTGGGGGCTGTTGGCAACCGAACGCACGCTGTCGCCCAACACATAGTAAATGGCTTCCTGGTCGGCCGGCATCCGTTCAATGTAGCTATCGAGCGAAGTCAATGCCGCGTCGTCGGCCGAGGAATGGTAGCGTAGCAAGGGCAAAATATCTTCCTTCGCCTGCGGATCCATGTCCGTTGCCAGCCCTTCTTTCAGAACGCGGCTAAATTCGCGCCAGAAATCGGCATATTTTTCCGGCTCTTTTTCGGCCAACTGCCCCAATTCGCGCAGTACCCGCTTGCGAATGGTGCGCCCAAGCTGCGTCATAAGCCGGTTGTTTTGCACCGTTTCGCGGCTCACGTTCAGCGGCAAATCTTCCGAATCCACCACGCCGTCTACAAAGCCAAGCCAGCTTGGCAGCAAGTCGGTGCAATAGTCCTGAATCAGCACGTTGTGGGAGTAAAGCATCACCCCCGGTTCTTTGCGCGATGCCAAAATGCCGGGTTCCCGTTTGGCCGGCACAAACAGCAGCGCCCGCACGTTCACCGGCATGTCGGAGGAAAAATGGATGGTCGCCAATGGCTCCTCAAAGTCCATCGTCATTTGCTGGTAGAACTGCTTGTAGGCCTCGGCTTCAACATCAGACGGCCGTTTACGCCACAGCGACTCCTGCCGGTTGGCCTGCTCCTCCCCCACATAAATCGGGTAGCGGACAAAATCAGAATGCTTTTTGATGATCTGCCGCAGTTTCCACTCGCTGGCAAACTCCTCGGCATCCTTTTTCAGCACAACGTGAATTTCGGTACCGCGATCAGACTTGTCGGCCGGCCGTACCTGGAAAGAATCCCCGCCGTCAGAAATCCACATCGCCGCTTCCGCGTCAAGCCGATGGCTGCGCGAAACAACCTGCACCTCATCAGCCACCATAAACACCGAATAGAAGCCCACCCCAAACTGCCCAATCACGCTGTCGGCATCCATGCCGTTGCTTTCGCTCTTGGCTTCACCCAGCTTTTCCAAAAATTGGCGTGCCCCTGATTGGGCAATAGTTCCCAAATTCTGTACCAACTCTTCGGCCGTCATCCCCAGCCCGCTGTCCTTAATGACAATGCGCTTGGGTTGCCCCTCTTCGACCTCTGGCACTTCAATCCTAATAGCCAGCTCTGCTTCCGGGTCTAAAACATCACGATTGGTCAGCGATTCAAAATGGAATCGCGTGAGGGCATCAGAAGCATTTGAAACCAACTCCCGCAAAAAAATCTCGCGGTCTTGGTAAAGCGAATGGACTAAAATGTGCAAAAGCTGTTTGATTTCAGCCTTAAATTGATAAGCGTTTGCCGCCTCGGCAGCGGCTGCTGCGTCACTCATACTTTCACCTCGTTTGTCCTTGTTCAACGAACGTTATTGTATCTTTTTTAGGCGACCCAATCATACCCCGAAATAGTTAGATAAACGTAAACAAACCATCGTTTTTCGGGAAATTGGTTTTGAGGCGGACATTTAGGCCAAAGCCAATAATCAATGATCCGAAAAAGCAGTGTTTTGGCCTTGGCTCACGGCTTTTTTAGCTTGAGCAGGGGTCATTATTTTCTTGAAAAAACCTTAGGTGAGGATTGGAGATTGGAGCTTACTCGTACCCAATCTCCAATCCCCAATCTCCAATCCCTATTTCCTACCGCCGTACAACCGGCATATACATTTGCGTGATCTCAAACAGCCGCACTTGATCTAGGTGGAAGTTGCCTGTGCTGCCTTCCGGCATGGTAAAGCCATAGCCCCAGACCTCTGTCAGCGTTAAACCATCGTCGGGGGCACCGGCCGGCTGGCTGGTGCTGCGGCTAAACGCCTCAAACGGGATGTTGATCTTGCGCCAGCCAGTGAAGTCATCCACAAAGGTGGCCTCAAACCGCTCCGCCGTGTCCGCGGCCTGATAGACGCGCACATAATCCACCTTCATCTCCTGCGGGAAGACAATATTTTCGTCAATCGTCCCGCCGAAGTTGCCCCCGATTGCCATGTTGAGTAGTAGGAAGAAGTCATGATTGTAGACCCACTCATTAGGGGCTACATCTGCAGGGATGGCATTGTGATAGTTGATGCCGTCTACAAACCAATGAATTTCGTCCGGCCCCCATTCAATAGTGAAGGTGTGGTAATTGTTTGCCACGGGTTCACCCAGGTCATAGGTGTTACCGAACGACTGCCCGCCAGAGTAGCCGGGGCCGTGGAGCGTACCAAAGACCTCGTTAGGGATGCGGCTGACATATTCCATGATGTCAATCTCGCCCGACTGTGGCCAGTCAACCTCGCCAATGTCGGTGCCGAGTGCCCAGAAAGCAGGCCAGAGGCCGCCTTCGCCCGGCGGCACCAGCACACGTGCTTCGATGCGACCATATTCAAACTCTGCCTTGTGCCAGGAGATAAGCCGTGCTGAGGTATATTCACAAGGGCCATACCAACAAAGCAGGTCGTTTGTGGCTGGGTCTTCCTTGAGCAGGGAGATGACCATGTTGCCGTTGCCGTCGGTGGCGGCATTATCGGGGCTGTTGGTGTAGAACTGGGATTCGCTGTTGCCCCAGCCGATGATGCCGTTGAGCGAGCCATCGCCGATTTCGTGTGTCCAGACGTTGGGGTTCGGTGGCGTGCCCGCTGCTTCGTCAAATTCGTCGCTCCAAACCATTACCCAATCTTCGGCGGCCACGTCACTAGTGTTGGCGGCTTGGTTGTCCAGCAGATTGACGGTCATCGTCTGGCCGCTGTTGCTGCCATAGAACCAGAAGCCAAGCCCATCTTGACCGCTCCAATCTTGCCCGTTGGCAAAGGTGCGTTCGAGGCCGGCCGACCCGCCTGTGGTGTCATAATCAACTGTCAGAACCTGCTCATACGCATCTTGGTACGGTAGTGCCAGAGAAGTCCCAGCCGCAACTTCGGTAACGGTAAGCTCTACCATGCCGCTGGTGGCAAACGGATGCCATCCTTCAAAGTCGTCGAGCAGCAGCGGGTTGGCGGCTTCGTCATCTACGATGGTGAGGAGGGCGCGGCGAACAAAGCCGAGGTTAGCGTTGGTGGCGTTGGCAAGGTTAACCATCACGCCAAGGTCACCGCTGTGTTTGCTGTCGTCGAGCGTTTCGACGGTAAAGCTCTTTTCTGTTTCACCGGGGGCGAAGGTGAGCGTGCCGCTGGTGGGCAGGTAGTCGCGGTCGGCAATGGCGTTGCTTTCGGCGGTGCGGTAATCTACGGTGACGGTTTCGGTGCTGGTGGTGGTGAGGCTGGCGGTAATAACGGCCGTTTTGCCCTCACCCACCGTGAAACTCGCCGCCGCAAACGCCACTTCTAGCGGTTTCGGTTCGGTCCCAGTGTTGCCATAAATTGCCACATCGTCAATGTAGTAATCCTGCGTCCCCATGTCCACCGAGCCAAAGCCACCAATCGCATAGCCATGCACTTCAGTTAAATTCAGCC
>JAGQGA010000411.1 GCA_020432595.1 Anaerolineales bacterium
CCAACGTGCAGGCCACGCGAGGGAATACGGATCGGTATGTGGTGACAGGCGAACGGCCGTTTCCTTCCCTCGCCGAAACCACCGCCAACCCCACCCTCATCCCCCGCTTCAAGGAAGTGACCGACAACTTCACCTGGACGCAGGGGGCATTGGCCGCCACCGGCTGGCTGGCATGGCTGGCAGCGTTACCGCTGGAAATAACCATGACACTGCCCGATGGCACCCACCTGCTGGGCGTTCACGCCTCACCCGGAACCGACGAAGGCCACGGCATCCGACCCGATTTAGACGAAGCGGCGCAGTTGGCCGTCATTGGCGTTTGTGAAGCTGACCTGATTTGCAGCGGCCACACCCATTGGCCGGTCAACCGACAGGTTGGCAACAAGCATCTGGTCAATTTGGGCAGCGTCAGCAACCCATTTGCCGTTGATTTGCGAGCCAGCTATGTGTTCCTGAATGCGGACGAGGACGGCTATACGGTGCAGCATCGGCGGGTGGATTATGACCAAACGGCCGTTCTTACCCAACTTGAAAAAGTCCGCCACCCCAGCCTCGAATTTATCGCCCGCTTTTTTCGCGGCGACATAATGACTGGCTGGCTGGCAGACCATTTGGGGCTGGATGTTGTGACTTTCTGGGAAGGATGACACGGTAATCAGTTATCAGTAATCAGTAGAACCTTCATACCGATTACCGATTACTGATTACCGATTACTGATTACCGAGATATGATACGCATAGACTCTTTACTTTCGGCGCGGCTCTTTTTGGTGCCGCAGGTGGTGGGGGAACAGATTTATTTTGTCAGTGATTTAAACGGCCGTTTAAGCCTCTATCGCATGGACATAGGTGGCAGCATCCCCGAACCGCTGCTTCCGCCCCACATCGCTCTGCAAAACCCCCACCTGACCGCTATCCTTTACCACGTTTTTCCCAAACAGGGCAAGATTTTACTCATGCTCGATCAGGACGGGGACGAAAATTACCAGCCAATGCAAATCCCGCTCGACGGCGGCTATCCCGAACCCATTTTCGGCAGCGACCTAAACGATTACCGCTGCCACTGCCTTGCCTGCGACAGCGACAGCGGCATGGTCTACCTGGCAGCCGAGGCCAAAGGCGAGGCGCGGGGCGGCAGTTTCCAGGGCAATTTGGCGACGGGCGAGTTGACGCTGCTGGGGGAAAGCACCTATGGCATCTACTGTCTCGGCCACAGCGCCGACCACAGCCGCCACATTGTGGGTGAGCAGTACACCTTTGGCGACCTCGTTTTTTATCTACGGCAAGATGGGGTGGCAGAATGGACGCGACTTTATGGCAAGCCCATTGGCGAACGAGCAGAAGGTGAAGATGTCGCAGCCCACGGCACGGCCGATCCCCATTTTGTGGAAAACGACACGGCATTGCTGCTGCTCACGGCACTGTTTGATGATTCCTTTAGCCTAGGCTATCTGCGGCTGGACGCGCCGGACAAGATGGAGCCGGTGCCAATTGCGGGGCTGGCGCACACCGGCATGGGCGAATTGGAGCATTTGGAGCATCTGACGGGTAACCGCTATCTGCTGCGCTACAACATTGACGGCTGCTCGTGGCTGTATGAAGGGGCGTATGATGAGGCGGGTCGGCAAATGGAAATAACGGCCGTTCTTTGCGGCCAGGGCGACCTAAGCAACGGCGTGTTGGAAGCCTCATTCTACGACAAATCCGGCGACCGCTTTATCCTCTCGTTCTCCACGGCCACCACCCCCACGCAGATTTACCTGATTAGCGGCCAGGGACGTGATGTGGTGCAGCAGCAAACGCGGGATCGGCTGCTGGGGCTGCCGCAAAGCTGGCTGGCAGCGGGTGAGGATGCGTCGTTCAGTTCGTTTGACGGGTTGCGGGTGTCGGCGCGGCTCTATTTGCCGTCGCCGGAGCTGGGGTTTGAGGGAAAACGGCCGTTAATCTACTACATCCACGGCGGCCCCCAGGGACAAGAACGCCCCGACTTCACCTGGTTTTCCATGCCCCTCATCCAATTCCTCACGCTTAATGGCTTTGCCGTCTTTGTCCCCAACGTGCGCGGCAGCACCGGCTACGGCATGGCCTACATGAAAAAGGTTGACCGCGACTGGGGCGGCGATGACCGGCTGGATCACGTTCATGCCATGAAATTGCTGGCGCAAGATGAGCGGATTGATACCAATCGGGCGGCGGTTATCGGCCGTTCGTATGGTGGCTACATGACGTTGACCTTAGCGGGGCGGCACGCGGGGTTGTGGAAAGCGGCCGTTGATATGTTCGGCCCCTACGACCTTTTCACCTTCATGGAGCGCATTCCCGAAACCTGGAAACCCTATTTCCACGTCGCCGTCGGTCACCCAGAAAAAGATTACGACTTTCTGGTTGACCGCTCCCCCAAAACCCATTTGCACCAACTAGCCTGCCCCATGCTCGTCATTCAGGGCAAAAATGACCCCCGCGTCATCGAACAGGAATCGCGGGACGTAGTGGAACAGTTACGGGCACAGGGAAAACAGATGGAATATCTGATGTTCCCCGACGAGGGACATGATGTGCTGAAATACCCCAATAAAGTTCGCTGCTACACCGCCATCACCGACTTTTTCAAGGAACATTTACGGCCGTAAACGATGCACGATGCCATCAAGATTTACGAAGTTGGGCCGCGAGATGGGCTGCAAAACGAAGCCAACCATATAGCCACGCCGCAAAAGCTAGCAATGGTGGATGGGCTGGTAGCGGCTGGGCTGCGCCACATCGAGCTAACCAGCTTTGTTCACCCCAAAGCGGTGCCGCAAATGGCTGATGCGGATGAAGTGATGGCAACAACATTGCAAAAACATGGCCGGGCGCGGGTGGAATTTACCGGGCTGGTCTTTAACCAGCGAGGGTATGACCGGGCGTTGGCGGCCGGGTGCCGTTCAATGGCGTTTGGGGTAAGCGTTAGCGACACGTTTAGCCAGGAAAATACCCGCATGTCGAATGAACGCGCTTTTGAGATTGCCAGTGGGCTAATTGCCCAGGCGCGGCGTGACGGGGTGCGGGTGCGAATGTATTTGATGACGGCCTGGGTTTGCCCCTTTGAAGGGCCTACGCCACCGCAGCGAACGCTGGCCTGGGCAGAGCGAGTGTGGGCACTGGGGTTGGATGAGCTTGCCATTGCCGACACCATTGGTTTTGCCGACCCGCTGGCGGTGGGGCAAATGATGGAAATGCTGGGGCGGCGGCTGGAAATGGACAAGCTGGCGGTGCATTTGCACGATACGCAGGCACTGGGGTTAGCCAACGCCACCACGGCACTGCAAGCAGGGGTACGGATTTTTGACAGCAGCATTGGCGGGTTGGGGGGCTGCCCGTTTGCGCCCGGGGCGGCGGGCAATTTGGCAACCGAAGACTTGGTTTTTTTGGCTTACAAGATGGGATTTGGTACGGGAGTGGATTTTGATGGCCTTTGGCGGGTCGTGAAGCAGCTTGAACGGCCGTTTGGCCGCCCCATCGGTGGTCGTATTCGCGCCTGGTGGGAAAGCTACTGCGCCAGCCAGCCAAATTTGACCTTTGGGTGATTGATTAAACGTGACAAAACATGCCGCTGATTCAGAGCCGGCCGAATGGCCGGTAGAGATTATTCGCAGTGCCAACCGCAGCAAGACGGTCAGTGCCCGGCTGCAAGGTGGGGTGTTGGTAGTGCGTGCCCCGGCGCATATGAGCGATGCCGATTTACAGCCCGTGATTGACAATTTGCGGCGACGGTTGGAGAAACGGACACGCCCTACGCTGCATACGGATATGGAGTTGGAAAGGCGGGCGCAGGCGTTGAACAAGGTTTATTTTAACGGCCGTTTGCGCTGGCAATCCATCCGCTACGTTGAAAACCAAACCAAACGGTACGGCAGTTGCACCCCCGCCCACGGCACCATTCGCCTCAGCGACCGGCTCGCCACCATGCCCACCTGGGTACGCGACTATGTCATTGTCCATGAACTGGCTCATCTGCAAGAAGCCAACCACGGCCCTCGCTTCTGGAAACTCGTCAACCGCTACCCCCTCACCGAACGCGCTCGCGGCTACTTGATGGCAATTGGATTGGAAGAAGAGCAAGAAACATAAGAAGAGGAGAGGCGGCGGCTCAGGGGTGAGCCGCCATGAAAATGCCTCACAAAAAGGAAAGAAGGAGGAAGGCACCACCACGGGTGGAGGTTCCCGTTAAGGTGGTGCCTTATGTAAGAGGATGTAATAAGGAGGGTGTCTGTCTACACATTAAGATACCAACTGAATCTTACATCCATTCTTACTATCAATAATTTGCCCCAAATATATTGGTAAGACTGCATAAACAGGACACAAAACACCCAAGCAACACATATGCAATTAGCGATTAGAAATTGGAGATGTCAATCTCCAATTTCTAATCGCCAATCTCCTTACGATACATTAACCCCCTTTTTACTGCGACTATGGTACTCTTTTGATATGCTATGCAAGAACGTATGGTAGTATCGTAACGTGCAATGCTTGCACCCTGAACAAAATGGGCTACGCAATGCCCACCATGAAGTATGGCTTTATTACAACAAATTATTCAGCTCCTCACTGAACCACCCGGCACCGTTGTCTTTCATCTAGTTACGCTTTTTGCCCTACAGGCAATCTTTGCTTTGTCACTGGGTCAGTGGCGGAACAATCGAAGCAACCGACAGGCGGGACAAACGGCCGTTTCTGCTGCCGTCATCTTCCTTGCCCGTTTGGTGCTCATGCTCGTCGGGCTGGTTGTCAGCAGCGACCCCGACCGCGCCACCGCCGTTTTGCCACCGTTGGAGCAGGCCGTTCATGCATTAACGGCCGTTTTTCTCATCTGGGCACTCCTGCCACCCTACAAAAAATACCCCCGGCTCAACACCCTGCTCCTCATCTTCACCACCATCCTCATCGGCACCATCTACCTCTTCTTCGCCCAGGATTGGCCGGCCCAAGCCGCGCTCAACACCGTCTACAACGCCTCCGCCCAGGCCTCCGTCTGGGGCATCTTCCAAATCGTCATGCTCAGCATCGGCATCATCCTGCTTATGACCAGTGCCGAGCTACGCAACTCCCTCCACGTCGTCATCCTCGCCATTCTGCTCATCGCCTCCCTCGTCCACTTCTGGAACTTCCCCGAGATCATCCCCACCCAAACCAACATCGCCTACTGGATTCGTCTCGGCCACCTCATCGCCTTCCCCCTTTGGGCCGTCCTCACCTATCAATACGGCCTCAGCATCCGCAGTCGTCAGGGCAATTGGGCACCCACCCACAACCTCATCCCCGCCCTCAACCTG
>JAGQGA010000412.1 GCA_020432595.1 Anaerolineales bacterium
GGATGGATACGGCGCAGGTGGTGGCGAAGATGCGGCATCCGCACGCGGTGCATATGGGGGAGAAGGAAACGGCCGTTCGCCAATTCTTTGCCCCCCAAACAACCGACGGCCAGCGTCAAGCCTTGCTACAACAATATGCCGTGCGCTACGTCTGGTATGGCCCACGTGAACAGGCATTAGGTACCTTCAACCCCGCTTCCGTTCCCTATTTGCACCCCACTTACCACAACGATACCATTACCCTGTACGTGGTGGAGCCGTAGGGTAGCCGTTGTTGGTTTTTTGCCCGCAATTCCCTACAATTCCTCGATTTTTAGCACGTTAACGATTGAAAATAGCACAAAGCACCCTCGGAAAATCTCCTCTGTGTGCCTCTGTGCCTCCTCTGTGCTTCTCTGTGTAATTTTATTTGGAGACCTACTATGAAAGGATTGATCTTAAGTGGTGGCACCGGCTCACGGCTGCGCCCATTTACCTACACCAACGCCAAACAACTGATTCCTGTTGCCAACAAACCCGTTTTGTTTCGCGTCATCGAATCCATTCGGGATGCAGGTATTAACGACATTGGCATTGTCATCGGCGGCACCGGCGAGCAAATCCGCGAGGCGGTGGGGCGGGGTGGCCGCTGGGGGGTAAACATTACCTATATTGAACAGGATGCGCCGCTGGGGCTGGCGCACGCGGTCAAAATTTCCCGCGACTTTTTGGGCGACGACCGGTTTGTCATGTTTTTGGGCGACAACGTAATCGAGGGCGGTATTAGCCCACTGATTGCCCAATTTGCCGACAGCGATTGGAACAGCCAAATTGTATTGACGCGCATCAAAGACCCGCGTCAATATGGGGTAGCGGAGCTGGGCGAAAACGGCCGTATTGTCCGCCTGGTGGAAAAACCCAAACAGCCTCCCAGCGATTTGGCGCTGGTGGGCATCTATATGTTCGACCACCACATCTTTGAGGCCGTCAACGCCATCAACCCATCCTGGCGCGGCGAACTCGAAATCACCGATGCCATCCAATGGCTGGTCAACAGCGACTATGCCGTTCATCCCTATATCCATCGTGGCTGGTGGATTGACACCGGCAAGCGAGAAGACATGCTGGAAGCCAACGATTTGGTGCTGGAAGAGATTGAGTATAAGACTGAAGGGTATGTAGATCGGGACAGCCAGGTGGGTAGGCGCGTTGCCATTCAGCGTGGGGCAGAGATTATCAACAGCGTGGTGCGTGGCCCGGCCATCATTGGCGAGAATTCGCGCATTGTCAACAGCTATATTGGCCCCTTCACCAGCATTGGCGACAATGTGGTGGTGGAAAATAGCGAAATTGAGCATTCGATGGTGCTAGAAAATAGCGAGATTCGGGATATTGAAACGCGCATTCAGGACAGCCTGATTGGGCGCAATGTCAAAATTACCCGTTCGCCTATCAAACCTAAGGCGTTAAAGCTGGCGTTGGGCGACAATAGCCAAGTTGGGATTTTGTAATTGGGGATTGGAGATTGGAGATTGGCTGGTAAGTGCAGATCAATCTCCAATTCCCAATCTCTAATCTCTAACGATGAAAGCATTACTACAACGAGTCAGCACCGCTTCGGTGACGGTGTCGGGCGAGGTGGTGGGGGAGATTGGGCGCGGGTTTGCCATTTTGCTGGGCGTTACCCACAGCGATGGCGAGGCAGAGGCGGCTTGGCTGGCGCAAAAGGTGGCGGGGATTCGGTTGTTTGAGGACAGCCAGGGGAAGATGAATTTGGGGCTGGCTGATGTGGGGGGCGAGGTATTGGTAGTGTCGCAGTTTACGCTGTATGGGGATGCGCGGAAGGGCAAACGGCCGTCTTTTATTGATGCCGCCCGACCTGAACAGGCTGAACCGCTGGTAGATTATTTTGTGGAACAACTGCGGGTGCAGGGGTTGCGCGTGGCGACGGGGCGGTTTGGGGCGAATATGCTGGTGCAAATCCACAACGATGGGCCGGTGACGCTGATGCTGGAACGTGGTGAGGCGTGATTTGCATGTTCGCTCGGTTTGCGTTTTATGATAAAGTTCTTCTCCGATAGCTTGAGGAGCAGAACGACATGAAGCGATTTGGTTTAATTTTGTTTGTTTTAGCTTGGCTGGTGGGGTGCGGCGGGGAGCAAACGGCCGTTTCTCCCACCACCACCCCTACTTTACCCACCGCCACCAGCTTACCCACCGTGGCAGCAGCACCAACAACCGCCGCCGAGCCAGCCACGGCCACGCCGGAAAGTGTGGTCGCCGCACCAGCAACGGAAACGGCCGTTCCCACCCCCGACCTGGTTCCCATCACCGCCACCCCCGTGGTTGTTGTGCCCGATGTGGAACGGCCGGCATTGTCCGTGGTGACACAGCCCGACTATGCTGAGAGCGAATGCAGCGACAAATACCCGTGCAACGAAGACATTGCCGCCTGGGAAGCGCGGATACAGGTGCCCGACGGCTTCCAGGCCACCTACTTTACCCGAATAGATGGCAAACCCACCGTCATGACCTTTGGCCCCGATGGGCTGATCTACATCGCCACGCTTGATGGGCAAGTGCTGACGGTAAATAGCAGCGGTCAGGTGGCAACGGTACTAGAAGGGCTGCTGTGGCCGACAGGGTTGGCGTTCCAGCCGGGAACCAATAACCTCTATATTTCCAGCCGAGTGAGCAACGAAGGCGTGGGTGGCGAGGCGCAAATTTCACTGTGGCGCGATGGGCAACTGCGGCAAATTGTGGGCGGGCTGCCCTGCTGCTACACCAGCCTCCATGCCGCCAACGGCATTGCCTTTGGCCCCGATGGCTATGGCTATGTGGGGGTGGGTGGCCGTGCCGATCACGGCGAGATTTTGCTGGAAGGGTCAGACCAGGGCAAGCAGGATGAACTGCACCCGCTGGAGGCTGCGATTGTGCGCTTTAGCCCGGACGGCAGTGAGGTGTCGGCCTATGCGCGGGGGCTGCGGAATTCCTATGATTTGGCTTGGGATGCAAACGGCCGTTTATATGCCACCGATAATTCCCCCGACTTTGGCCCTCCCGACGAACTGAATTTGGTTGAACCGGGCAAAGAATACGGCTACCCCTGGTTTGATTGCGGTAGCTGCTTTAGCCCGCCGCCCGGCGTGGAAATCACCCCGCCTATCTACGAATTTGTCCCCCACTCCGCTCCCACGGGGGTCACAACCTATTTAGCCGAGCAGTTCCCCGGTTTTTACAACGGCGTATTTGCCGTGCTGTGGAGTGCCTTTCCCGGGGCGCAAAAGGTGGTTTATTTTGACGAAGGGGGCATCAACGCCACCGATTTTGCGATGGGGTTTGCCCAGCCGATGGATGTAGCGGTGGGGCCGGAAGGGAGTTTGTATGTGGTTGACCACGCCACGGGGATTATTTTTCGGATTGATTATGTGGGTCAAAGTGAGGGTTGATGGGGATGACCACGATTGCACAACGGTATGAGGCGGTGCAAGAGCGCATCGCAGCAGCGGCGGCGCGTGCCGGCCGACCCGCAGCGGAGATTACGCTGGTGGCGGTGACGAAAACATGGCCAGCCGAGGTGCTGTTGGCAGCATATGCAGCGGGGATGCGCCATTTTGGTGAGAATCGAACGGTGGAATTGGCGGAGAAACGGCCGTTTATCGAGTCCCAGCTTGGCAATGACGGCGGCATCGTTTGGGAATTTATTGGCACGCTGCAAAGTCGGCAGTCGCAGGTGGTGGCTGATTTGGCCGACAGTTTCCACGCGCTGGATCGGCTCAAGATTGCCACCCGATTGTCGCGGCAGTTGGCGGAAAACGGCCGTTTTCTCCCGGTCTATCTGGAAATCAACGTGTCGGGCGAAGCCAGCAAATCTGGGTTTCAGATGAGCAATTGGGAAAATGATGCAACGCAGCGGGAAGAACTGCGTAAAGCGGTTGAAACAATAAACCATTTGCCGGGTTTGCGCCCGGTGGGGTTGATGACAATGGCACCGTGGGAGGCACCGGATGGCGAGATTCGGGCGGTGTTTCGGCGGACAAGGCTGCTGCGCGATTGGTTGGAAACGGCCGTTGGCGTGGCGCTGCCCCAGCTTTCAATGGGCATGACCGATGACTTTGAGATGGCGATTGAAGAAGGAGCCACCCACGTGCGCGTCGGGCGAGCCTTATTTGGCTCCCGACAGTAACAAAAAAGGATGGCAACATCCAAGGATAACAACATCATGGGACAACTTATTTACATACTGATTCTGTTGCTACAAATTTATTCATATGTTCTTTTGGCACGCATCATTTTATCGTGGGTGCGCGTTAGCCCTTATCATCCCACGTGGGGGCCAATCGTTAATGCAATTTACCAGCTTACCGACCCGGTGATGGAGCCAGCGCGACGGCTGTTGCCACCTGCGGGTGGGCTGGATTTTAGCCCGATTTTGATTTTCTTGGGGATTAATTTGCTGATACGCTTGTTAGCTGGGTTGGCATAAAAATGGCATTCTTTTGGAGCCTGTTGGGTTGATAAATTTGATCCGTGGTGCGTGGTGCGTAAAAGGCACGTATCACGCACCAGGTCAAAAGCGGGTCAACCCTATGAATTACGTTTGTCCATTACCGCAAACCCGTTAATTGCCGGGCAATAACCATGCGCTGAATTTCGCTGGTGCCCTCGTAAATTTCGGTAATTTTGGCATCGCGGAAATACCGCTCCAGCGGCATCTCCTTGCTGTAGCCCATTCCCCCGTGAATTTGAATGGCCTGGGTCGTAACCCACATCGCAGTTTCGCTGGCGAACAGTTTTGCCATGCTGGCCTCTAGCGAATAGCGACCACCCGTTTGGGCTGCTTCGCGCTTGGCCAGGGCGGCCTGGTAGATAAGCAGACGACTGGCTTCAACGCGGCATTTCATGTCGGCTAGCTTTTGCTGAATCATCTGAAACTGCCCGATTTTTTGCCCAAACGCTTCCCGTTCGATGGCGTATTGAATGCTGGCTTCCATGGCGGCCTCAGCAATGCCTAGCGCCTGGGCAGCAATGCCAATGCGCCCGGCATCCAACACCGTCATGGCGATTTTGAACCCTTCCCCTTCCTGCCCCAGCCGGTTTACCACCGGGCATTGGTAATTATCAAAGATGATTTCGCTGGTGGCGCTGGCGCGAATGCCAAGCTTGGGTTCGGTTTTGCCGCGCTCAAAGCCGGGTTTGTCGGTGTCAATGAGAAAGGCGGTGACGCCGTTGTGCTTGCGTTCGGGATGGGTCATGGTGAAGAGGACGATGTGGTCGGCGTAGGGGGCAGAGGTGACCCAGGATTTACGGCCG
>JAGQGA010000413.1 GCA_020432595.1 Anaerolineales bacterium
GAACCAACTACCCCCACGGCCCGCTGGCCTGGGCCGACCATATTGGGCTGGACGCGGTGTTGGGGGTGATGACGGGGCTGTTTGCTGAATGGGGTGATGACCGTTATCGGCCGTCGCCTTTGCTCAAACGCATGGTTTTGGCGGGCAAGCTGGGCAAGAAGACAGGTGAGGGGTTTTATCGGTATGGAATGGAGGAATAGAGATTGAAGATTGGAGACCGCTAATCTCCAATCTCCAATCTCTAATCAACCAGTGCTATGGCTGTTAAATATTGTGCAATGTGTAACACCGAGCCGGTGACGCGGCGGCGGGTGGGTGGGGAGGCGTTGGCTGAGGGAGAACTGTGCCCCGTGTGCTATGCGCCAACTTGTCGCTACCATTTGACGACGGTGCGCTGGCGTTGGCGCAGCAGCGGCGAGGCGGATGCGGCGTTAGTGTGTAAGGCGTGCAAAAACAGCTATGCTCATCGCAATTGGGATACGCTGAATCGGGACTGGATTACGTAGGCTGATGCATTGGCGATTGTGCCCAACCACAATCGCCAATGAACGATTTATTATTTGCTTTGGGGGTATTTGGGAACGTCTGGCCCTACCAGTTGTTCAAAAAGCTGGAGGACTTCGCCGGGTTCGGCGTGCCGGCCGGTTTGCTTCTTGGAATAGAGAGGTTCATTATTGACAAGGACTTCAAAAGCACCTTTGCTGCCAGTGATGATCACAAGATTGTCAATGATGTGCTGGTAATTGGTGAGAAGGTCTTGAACCGCACTCACGGTGCGGGCACTGTAGTTTCAGGGTACGCAGTATTCAATCGAAATGTTATATTTTTCGGACATAGTTTGTTTCCTCCAAAGTGATTTGTGTTGATTGGGTCACTTGCTGCAAGATGCGGACTCCATTCCACTTTAGTATAACGGCCGTTTCCCCTCTTGACAACGTGATCCCTCTACGTTACCATTCCGTCCACTTCTGGGCCTGTAGCTCAGTTGGGAGAGCGCTACAATCGCACTGTAGAGGTCAGGAGTTCGAATCTCCTCAGGTCCACTGGTTGATTCAGTACAGATAAATATTTTGGAAAAGCTGTGAACAGGAGTAGTAGGGAAACTGTAATCAGTAATCGGTAAGCAGTTATCGGTGAAAGTAGAGAACCGGGTCGTTGGCTGGAAGCCTGGTAAATTTTTCCTGAACTCGCCTGGGAGCTGTGTCGGTGAAATGCAATAGCCTGCACCGGTTTGCACCCGTTACGTGCCAGAGTGGATGGTTTAGAGATTTTCGATTTGCTAATCAAGGCAACAATTGCTAGAATCATGAGTCGGAAATCATTTTGGGCCTATAGCTCAGCTGGGAGAGCGCTACAATGGCATTGTAGAGGTCAAGGGTTCGAGCCCCTTTAGGTCCACAAAGCTTTTTTCTGCATACAGGAAAAAGCCGCCATCAATCAGAGTGGTACCGCGGAAGCCCTTTTCGTCTCTGAACGAAGAGGGCTTTTTTGTTGCAATTTAACCGAAGGTACACAAACATTTAACGACCTGTTGATGTTACCGCCAGCTAATGCGACAAATACTGTATGAAGGTGCAAAAGGTGTTGAACCATTAGGGAACTGATAACTGGTTACAGATTACTGTTTACTGAAACAAAGGTGTTGATTGAGAATGAGTGACGTATACAATCCGCAAGAAGTTGAAGCAAAGTGGCAAACGACGTGGCAAGAGAGTGGTCTTTACCGCCAAACCGTTGATAAAAGCAAACCCAAACATTATGCGCTAACGATGCTTCCCTACCCATCCGGGGATTTGCACATTGGGCATTGGTATGCCATGACCCCAAGCGATGCGCGGGCGCGGTTTATGCGGATGAAGGGGTACAACGTGCTGTTCCCGATGGGGTTTGATGCCTTTGGGCTGCCGGCCGAAAACGCGGCCATCAAGCGCAACATCCACCCCAAGAAGTGGACTTTTGCCAACATTGAACGGATGCGCGGCCAGCTTCGCAGCATGGGGGCAATGTTTGACTGGGAACGGGAGGCGGTGTCGGCTGATCCCACTTATTACAAATGGACGCAGTGGTTCTTCAAAAAGCTGCTGGAATATGATTTGGCTTACCGCAAATTATCGGCCGTGGATTTTTGCCCCAACTGCAACACCACGCTGGCGCGGGAGCAGGTATGGGGGGATGACCGCCACTGCGAGCGGTGCGGCACGCCCGTGATCAAGAAGGATTTGGAGCAGTGGTTCTTCAAGACGACCGACTACGCCGAGGAACTGCTGGACTTTAGCACCATTGATTGGCCGGAACGGGTGAAGGTGATGCAGACCAACTGGATCGGCCGTTCCACGGGAGCCAACGTCACTTTCCACACCGAGCAGGGCGACCCGATTGAGATTTTTACCACGCGGCCGGATACGCTGTGGGGGGCGACCTTTATGGTGCTGGCTCCTGAACACCCGCTGGTGGACAAAATTACGACCGCTACCCAGGCCGATGCGGTGTCGGCCTACCGTGAAGCGGCCAAACGGCTGACCGATATTGACCGGGAAACGGCCGATCGTGAAAAAACCGGCGTGTTTACCGGTGCTTACGCCATTAACCCTGTCAACAACGCCCGCATTCCCATCTGGATTGCCGACTACGTGCTGATAACCTACGGTTCGGGGGCGATCATGGCCGTGCCAGCCCACGACGAGCGCGACTTTGCCTTTGCCACTAAATTTGGGCTGGAAATTGTTGAAGTGATTCGCCAGCCGGGGCGCAGCGATGAAGACGGGCCGTTGACCGAGGCGTTTGTCTCCAAAACCGAAGGCACAATGATTAACTCCGGTGCCTTTGACGGCACGCCTGCCTCCGAAGGGGTGGAGACGGTGACGGCGTGGCTGGAAGCGCAGGGTATGGGCGAGAAGGCGGTCAACTACCGGCTGCGCGACTGGCTGATTAGCCGCCAGCGGTATTGGGGTGCGCCGATTCCCATTGTCTACTGCCCAGAACACGGGGCAGTGCCAGTGCCGGATGCCGAATTGCCGATTATGCTGCCCGATGATGTGGAGTTTATGCCAACGGGTGAAAGCCCACTGCGCTTCCACGAAGGATTTTTGCACACCACTTGCCCGGAATGTGGTCGGCCGGCGCTGCGCGAAACAGACACGATGGACACCTTTATGTGTTCGTCGTGGTACCAATACCGTTATCTCAGCCCCCATGACGACGAACACCCGTTTGACCCCGAAGAAGGGGCGTACTGGCTGCCGGTGGATCAATATACGGGCGGGATTGAACACGCCACCATGCACCTGATTTACACCCGCTTTTTCACGATGGCGATGCGGAAGATGGGGCTGGTTGACCACAGCGAGCCGATGCTGGCACTGTATAACCAGGGGATGGTGTTGGGTGAGGACGGGGAAAAGATGTCGAAGTCGCGGGGCAACGTGGTGGCACCGGATGCGCTGGTGGCGCAGTATGGGGCAGACACAGTGCGGACGTATTTGATGTTTTTTGCCAAGTGGGATCAGGGTGGGCCGTGGAATTATGATGGCATTAAGGGGCCGCAGCGGTTGGTGCAGGATGTGTGGGAACTGTCGCGGCTGGCGTATGCGCCGGGGCAGGTGTCGGATGAGGCGAACCGGGCGCTGCGGCGCAAGACGCACCAGACGATCCGCAAGGTAACGGCCGATTTTGAAAACTTCTCCTTCAACACCGCCATTGCTGCCATTATGGAACTGCGAAACGCTATGCAGGCGGCGCGGCGCAGCGGCGACGTGGCGGCTGACGTGTGGGCCGAGGCGGTTGATTTGCTATTGCTGCTGCTGGCCCCAGTAGCTCCCCATGTAACCGAGGAGCTATGGGCGCAGCGTGGGCATGGCTACAGCATTCACCAGCAAAGCTGGCCGATGTGGGATGAAGAGGTCGCAAAGGAAGAATCTATTACGCTGGTAGTGCAGATTAACGGCAAGGTGCGGGATCGGATTGAGGTGCCGGCCGGTATGTCTGACGAAGAATTAAAAGCGTTGGCGTTGGCTTCGGAGCGGGTGGTGGAATGGTTAAACGGCCGTTCTCCCCACAAAGTCATCGTTGTCAAAGGCCGCTTGGTCAACATCGTTGGCTAAATCTTTTCTGTACATGGAAGGACACGGACGAACACGGATACTTTTCCGTGTCCTTCCGCGTCCTTCCGTGTACCAAAAACGGCCGTTAATCCCCTTCCCCCAACTCCCGATAAATCCCCAACAATAACTGCGCCGTCTGTTCCCAGGAAAATTGGGCTGCCCGCGCTATGCCTGCCTGCACCCGTTCTGGTTGGCGGCCTTGTGAAACGGCCGTTTCCAGCGCCCCCACCAATGAATCCTGCTCACTTGGCTCAAAATAAGTTGCTAACTCACCCGCCACCTCTAGCGACGACGGAATGCGTGAGGCGACGACAGGGCAGCCGCAGGCCAGTGCCTCCAGCAGCGGAATGCCAAACCCTTCGGCCAACGAGGGGTAGACAAAGGCGGCGGCGTGGTTGTAGAGCCAGCAGAGCCGTTCGTCAGAAACGGCCGTTTCCACCACCACCCGCTCGGCCACCCCCAGCACCTGCACCTGCTGTTTTTCTGCCACCGAAAACGGCCGTCCCACTACCCGCAGCGCCACCTCGCTTCGCCCCGGCCAGGCGGCATAGGCGGCCAGCAGCCCGGCGAAGTTCTTGTAGTGGATACGGCTGCCAACATAGAGGAGAAACGGCCGTTTGTCTTTTTCAATAGGACGCGGACGAGCGCGGACAAACGCGGATGAATCTGCGGAATCTGCGAAATCTTTGATTTCTGGTGGCAAAACCCTAAAAACAGGGCTGGCGGCCAGCGGCATGACCCACACCCGCGCCGGGTCTAGCCCGTAGAGCTTACACGCTTCCTGCTTGGCCGTTGCAGAAATGGCGACGATGCTATCGGCGGTTTGCAGGGCTTGTTGCTTTTGCTGTCGCAGCCGTTCGTCGCCCCGGCTGGCAAAGAGGTGGGGTAGCTGTTCGTGGATGGTGTCGTAGAGGGTTTGCAGGGTGGGAAAACGGCCGTTTTTTGGCGGCAAGGTGTAGTAGCTGCTGTGCCAGAGGGTGGGGTTGGTGGAAGAAACGGCCGTTTGCACCCCCCATTCCCGCCACTGCCGCTGGGCGTGACCCCAGCCCGGCAGCGGCAGCGGCAGCCGAGGCAGCGTAGGCAACAACACCTGTTCAATCTGAACGTGCTGCGGCAGCGGGCTGCGGGCTTGCCCCACCAAAAGCCGCAGCCGCAAATCCGGTTCCAGGTCACACAAACGCGGCA
>JAGQGA010000414.1 GCA_020432595.1 Anaerolineales bacterium
TCAGCTTCCTTGTGCCAGGCATCGGAATACCCATCGCCGTTAAAAATGATGGTGCCATGTTCGGTAATGATCTCTTTCAGCAATGCCTGCACAGCGGCATTAAAATCACCGGTGCTGTTTTCCAATCTGGTCGCAACATAATCAAGCGATTCCGCCACAATTGTGTTCAGAATCATCAGTGGGCCAGCAATGGACTGGTTGGAAGCCACAGCGCGGAACTCAAACTTGTTGCCGGTGAAGGCAAATGGGCTGGTGCGGTTGCGGTCACCCGAATGCTTGGGCAGTGGCGGAATGGTGTCCACGCCAATGGTCAGCGTCCCGCTTTCTTTGGACGAGGTTGCTTCGCCATGCCGGGCAATTTGCTCAAACACATCATTAAGCTGGTCGCCCAGGAAGATGGAAATGATGGCTGGTGGTGCTTCATTGGCACCCAAACGGTGATCATTCCCCGCCGAAGCAACAATAGCACGCAGCAATTTAGCATTTACCGAGACGGCGCGAATGACGGCGGCGCAGAAAACCAGAAAACGGGCGTTCTCATGGGGCGTATCGCCTGGCTCCAACAGGTTGCCTTGGGTGACGCTACCCATCGAAAAGTTAACGTGCTTCCCTGAACCGTTAATGCCAGCGAACGGCTTTTCATGGGTTAAACAAGCCAGCCCATATTTTTGCGCCACACGATCCAGCGTCAGCATTAGCAATTGCTGGTGGTCCGTGGCAACGTTGGCGTTTTCAAAGATCGGCGCAATTTCGTACTGCGCTGGCGCTACTTCGTTGTGGCGTGTCTTAACGGGTACACCAAGTTTGAACAACTCATGCTCCGCTTCCAACATACAAGCTAGTACTCGTTCCGGGATAGCACCAAAATAATGGTCGTCGAACTGCTGACCCTTGGCCGAGGGCGCACCAAACAGGGTACGGCCGGCCGTCATCAGGTCTGGCCGTGCATAATAAAAATTGCGGTCAATGAGAAAATATTCTTGTTCCGGCCCAGCCGTGGCTGTGACCATCGCCCCATCGGTTGCCCCAAAGAGCTTAAGCACCCGCTGTGCCTGCACATTGATGGCTTTCATTGAACGTAACAGAGGGGTCTTTTTGTCCAAAGCCTCGCCTGACCAGGAGACAAACGCGGTGGGAATGCAGAGCGTGGTGCCGTTGGGGTTTTCCAGAATATAGGCGGGGCTGGTGACATCCCAGGCCGTATAACCGCGTGCCTCAAACGTGGCGCGAATGCCGCCGGTGGGAAAGCTGGAGCCATCGGGTTCACCCTGAATCAATTGGGCACCTGAAAATTCGGCCAAGGCACCGCCATTGTCACTGGGCGAAAGGAAGCTGTCGTGCTTTTCAGCGGTGCGCCCCGTAAGCGGGTAAAAGACGTGGGCGTAGTGGGTAGCCCCTTTTTCGATGGCCCAATCTTTCATGGCGGAAGCCACCACGTCAGCCACAGAAAGATCAAGTGCTGCACCCGCATGGATTGTCTTAAGCAACGATTTATAGACTGACTTGGGCAACCGTTGTTTCATCACGCTGGTGCTAAAAACATTGGCCCCAAATAGCTCTCCGGTGGGCGTTTCGGAAAAGTTTAACGGCGCAGAAATAGGTTTGTAATCAATGACAGCCTTGATGGCGTCGAGTCTTGCTTGATGTCCACTCATTTTTTATCAATCTCCTACCTGTTTTTAAGCAAACAAAAAGATGCCTCAACACGCCGATTGTTTCAGCATGTTGAGGCATCCTGGCCTGCTAAGAATTTTCTTTTGTTTATTTCAATTTACCAGTTTAACAAAACTAGTTGATTTGTCAAAGAATTTTAGCCAAGAAGTCCGCGCCGGGCAAAATCTTGTTTGACTCTGGCGGCTAAGTCGGTGAGGTTACGCCCCAGAAAGAGGCCGTAACGTTCTTCATCTTCGCGTTCCTCTACTGCCAGCCACAGGTTATGGCGACGGAATATGGGGAGGATGTAGTCGCGGTGCTGGTGGTGGAGGGTGAGGGGAGAAACGGCCGTTAATTCCCCCTTCAACCGCTCCCAATACGCCGACATTAGCCGGTCAGGGCGTAAATCATACGGGTCTTGCAGCCGTCTGTCCGCTTGCAGCACCTGCGCTACCAGCCCATGCAACGCCAAAACCTCATCATCCTCCGAGCGCGGAACTTCACGTCGGTCGCTGGCCGCATAAGTATAGATAGTCTGCCCGTCGCCCGACTGGAAAACAGGTGCCCAAAAATCCACCTGACTCGGTATGCGCTTTTTGAGATAAAAAACCGGCCGTCGCAGCCCCAGGGTAAAGCCACTCACACCGCGCACGTGCAGCTTGTCGCTGGGGCCAGACTCGCCCAAAATCTTGGCATCGTGCAAAAAGTCGGTCAAATATTCCCGCACTTTTGCCAGCTCCACATGGCGGAAAAGGGGACCGCCAATGGTCAAAGCCGCCACCTCATCACCAATGGTGTAGACAGGAAAAACCACCTTCGCTCGCCGCGCCACAAACATATAGGTGGGCAAACGCGAAAAGTTAACCAGCGTATGGAACAGTTGCTCAATTTGGGGTGTAAGCTGCATCGGCTTGGCCGCTTCCAAACGAAAACCGCAAATATCTACCCCAAAGCTTTTTCGCAATCCGTTATAACGAACAAAGACCGGTACCTGGTAAACACGACCCCGATCCTTGGTGGCATTAATGATTTCCAAGCGGGCAATATAAGGGAAATTTTCGGCATAAATGTCAACGGCCGTATTGCGTTCAATCGTAATTTTCACAGGGTGCGTACTCTGGTGAACCCATTCTTCTTGCAAAAACAACACGTTCATTGTACCGATCCTGCTAACTATTGACGAGATAAACACAGCATAAAGCGGAACACAGATAGAAGAAATCCTTATCTATGTTCCGCTTCATCCACCTTTTTACGAAAATTGTCTATTAATCACCAGAGCCGGGCAGAATACTAGCCCCACCAAATTCGGGGTAATTGATGGCTCCGTGTTCCGACAAATCCAGCCCTTCCAACTCCTCTTTCTCGGACACTCGCAAGATACCAATACGATTGAGTACGGCGAACAGTGCCATCATGAGTGCAAATGACCAAGCTGCATATACCAGTGAACCAACGATCTGAACACCGAGGGGTGCGGCATCGCTAAAGAGAGCGGTGGCAATACCGCCCCAGATACCGCACAAGCCATGTACGGGCCAGGCACCTACAGGGTCATCAATTTTGACTTTTTCTAACAGGAGCATCCCGCCAACAACAAGGAAACCGGCGATGGCACCAATGGCAACGGCTGACATATTGCTAACAACATCGGCATTAGCGGTGATGCCCACCAGCCCGGCCAGCATCCCGTTGAGGGTGATCCCCAAGTCGGGCTTACCTTTGTTAAGGAAGGTGGAAGCGAGCATGGCTGTGACGGAACCAGCACAGGCGGCGAGAAGGGTATTAACGGCCGTTAATACCACCAAAATCGTATTTTTCGTCCCCATCATCGCCAATACGCTACCCGGATTAAACCCAAACCAGCCAATCAACAGAATAAACACCCCCAGCGTCGCTGCCGTAATGTTGTGGCCGGGCATTGGGTTGCTGCTGCCATCCTTGTTAAACTTGCCCAGACGCGGCCCCAACATAATCGCCCCAGCAAGACCAGCAAAACCCCCAACCGTGTGCACGATAAGCGACCCGGCAAAGTCATGGAAACCCATCACATCGAGCCAGCCGCCGCCCCACTTCCAGAACCCGCTAATGGGATAGACAAAACCGGTAATGACGGCACTGTAGATTAAGTAAGAACGGAACTGCATCCGGCCAGCCACCGCCCCAGAGACAATTGTTGCCGCCGTAGCCGCAAAGGCCACCTGAAACAAAAAGTCCGTTTGAATATGGGGCAAATAATCCAGATTGATGCCAAGCTGTTCGGGAATGCCAAACCCAGCAAAGCCAAACCAGCCGTTGCTGGCTCCGCTGTACATAATGCCATAGCCGAACAAAAAATAGAGCAATGCCCCCAACCCCATGTCCATCAAATTTTTGAACAAAATATTGATGGTATTTTTACCGCTGTTAAACCCAACCTCCACCATTGCAAACCCAGCCTGCATAAAAAGCACCAGCACGGCACACAAAAACATCGTCAGGTTATCAATGGCAAACGCCACTTCGTCCATTTGGGTGGGTGCTTCTTGGGCAAACACCGTACCGCCAAATGAGGCAAATAAGAGAACCAAACCCGTTATGGTCAAACCAACCCGAAAAATGCGTTTCTTCTCCAATTTCAACATGTCTCGCTCCTTGTTGTTCTTTATCTGCGCCAAAACAAAAGCCCCCTTCAACAACAATCATGGTTGAGGGGGGCATCGCGTGGCCCAGCCAGTTGGCACAAAAAAGCCTCCTGCGCTTAGTAAAACACAAGAGGCGTCTCGGCCTTTGTTTTTCTTTTGTGCTGTGGCAAAGTCTCGTTTGCCGCATTGCTTTTTAGTCTAGCACAACCCGATCATGCCGTCTTTAGCAGAATTACAATAAAACCGCACCAAATTGTTGTGACATTTACACAATTCTCTTATGGATACCCTACCGCTATACTTATAATGTTATCTATCTATTAAGATTCGCGCACAAGCTCCCTTTCTTGACTGGCAACGTTCGACCAGGGTCAAGATAGACCAAAAAACGCTTAGCTGTGGTTGCTCCGCAAGAATCTAACTATATCTGATAGCTGAAGAAGAGAGAAAAACCTTACCATCGTTAATTTGCTTTTGCTCCTGTGGGCAGGGTGAAGGAGGAGAATATGAACAAGCTGCAACACCAAACGGCTGGCTATCCGAAGGCACAGGGATTGTACCATCCCCGGTATGAGCATGATGCATGTGGGATGGGGTTTGTGGTGGATATTAACGGCCGTAAATCCCACGCCATCATCCAGCAAGCCCTCACCGTCCTCTGCAACCTCAACCATCGCGGCGCGGCCGGCAGCGAACCCAACACTGGCGACGGCGCAGGCATCTCCATTCAAATCCCCCACACCTTCCTACAAAAAGTTTGGCCTGAACCCATTCCCGCTGCTGGCAGCTATGGTGTGGGCATGGTGTTTATGGCACAAGATGAGCAAGAGCGACAGCGTTGCCAACAGCAATTTGAGCAAATTGTGGCTCAAGAAGGGCAACGTTTCCGGGGCTGGCGCATCGTGCCCACCAACAATGCCAGCCTCGGTGAAACAGCCAAAAGTGGTGAGCCATTTATTCA
>JAGQGA010000415.1 GCA_020432595.1 Anaerolineales bacterium
GTTCGGGTGCGAGGGGATTTTAGCAAATGGGATATGACGGAGATAAGGTGCATTTGGTTGCAATTCTTCTAAACGCTATTGTGCAAGATTGTTAACGGCCGTTTTTTACCACTCATCATAGCCTATCTTGCTACAAAACCCGCTTACATTATCCAAGACCATCATAACATAGGTTACAATCAATGCCAAATCATACACTAAAGAAAACACATCATCTATTACGGTTCAATTTTTAGATTATCATTTTATGACGTAAAATTACCCTAACCTGTAAGGATGCTTACCCCTTACACGAATCACCAAAGGTCAATCATTCAATTCTTATGCTGACTGTTGCTGAAGCACTTAAGCTCCCCGTTTTTTCATCCTCTAGGCTCGTAGCTGGTAAAGCAGGCATTCACAGCGAAATAAACTGGGTTCACATTGTGGATGTTCCCAACGCCGAATATAGCTACGAACGGCAAGGCGTATTGTTACTAACCTCCGGTTTTGGTTTGCGTGACAATCTGGACGAACAAGCGCAACTCATCCCACGCCTGGTTGAAAAAGGTTTCGCTGGCATGGTCTTATCCATTGGATACGCTTTTAGCAAAACTCCCGATGCCATGCTAGAGGCAGCCAATCAGCTTAACTTTCCTATTATAGAGTGCCCTCGTGAACTGCTGTTTATTGATGTAACCGAGGCCATACTGGAAAGAATCATCAATCGGCAATATGCCTTGTTGCAAGAGTCTAACAAAATCTACGATCAGCTAACAGAACTCGTCCTGCAAGGCAAAGACCTACACGCCCTGGCTGCTACCCTCTCCAATGTCCTTAAACGCTCCATTTCTATCGAGGACCCCACTTTTCGTGTGGTAGCTACGTCTCAATATGGCCCCATAGATATTGCCCGCGAGCGCACCATTGCCAGTGGACGTACATCACCAGAAATGGCGCACCATTTGCTGGAATCGGGCATTTATAACAAGCTTCTACAGCGGATGCGCCCTACACGGGTTCCACCTATTCCTGAAATGGGCATGTCTATGGAACGCTTTGTCGCGCCGATTATTGTGGACAGGCAAATTCAAGGCTACATCTGGATTATTGCCGGTGGACGGCCGTTAACCGAACTCGACGAACTTGCCATTAGTCACGGAGCAACAGTGGCTGCCCTCTTTCTATTTAAAGAGCAAGCCGTTCATGAAGCCGAAGAAAACTTGCGGGGCGACTTTTTTGAACAACTGCTGCGCGGGCAAGAGCGCTCCACAACCCTGCAAGAGTTGGCACGACGTTTTAGCTATCGGCTCAATGTAGCGCACCAAATTCTCCTTATCTATGGCAACCTCAAAGCAGGCGGCAATTTACACTATGTAGAAGAACAACTCTATCACTGGCTGCAAGAAAACTATGTCACCACAGCCTTTGCCATCCGGCGCACTGACCACCTGGTTGTGGTGTACGAAAGCGATCAAAACCAGATTGGCAAACAGCTTGCCGAACGGCTGGTAAAATCGCTCAGCTATCCAGCCTGTCGCCTGCTTGTAGGCGTGGGTTCTGTATTTGAACACAACAGCCCTCAAGAGGCTGGCGGTATTCGCCAAAGTTATAGCCAGGCAAGAGAAGCAGTAGAAATTGGGCGAGCGTTGGGCAAAACCGAAGGCGTTATCACTTTTGACGAGCTAGGACTGCTCCATTGGCTATACTATTTGCCTCCCGAAGCCCATGCTGGCAACAGTTATTTGCGCTATGTGGAAAAGCTGCTGGCATATGACCAGACCCGCAACAGCGACCTGACGATTACCCTGGAAGCATATCTGGATTATGGTGGCGCACTCACAGAAACATCCCAAGCACTTTATATCCACCGCAATACCTTGCTGCGTCGGCTAGAACGCATTCAGGAGATTTGTCTGCTTGATTTACGCGACCCATTGGTGCGGACAAACCTACACGTGGCACTAAAAGGGTATCATTTGCGCAAGCACCCCAGCTAGTCGTTCCCACACCTAAAATTGACATAATGGTCTATTCTGTGACTGATGCCCCACAATCAACCGCAAACAAGGTACAGTCCATCCCTTGTAGAAGAAGCCACGCGCTCTAGAATCACGCTATCAGGAGAAAATAGGAGCGGGTCATGAGCAAACGGATTGTGCTGCTACAGGCATTGGCCGCGATACCTGGCGAAGTTGCAGCAATATTAAAAATGGTTGATGATGAAGCTGGGTGGCGGCACACGGATGCCGATTCCTGGTCACTGGCGGATGTGGTGCAACATTTGCTGCTGGTTGAAGGGCAGTTTCAGCAGCGGCTACAGCGGGTAATGACAGAAGAACGGCCGTTTCTCCCCTACATCCACCCCTCCCCCAGTGAACACACCCGCACCGAATCGCTGGCCGACCTGGTAGCCGAATTTACCCAACTGCGCGAGCAAACGGTGGCGTATTTAACCTCGCTCAAGGCCAAAAACTGGGAAAAAACGGCCGTTCACGAAACCGAAGGCCCCGTCACCTTCCACTTCCTCGTACAAATGATCATTGACCACGATAACGACCACCTCAGCCAACTGCAAACCCTCTCCCAATCGCTAATCCCCAATCCCCAATAACCATGTCCCGAACTCGAACCCGTACACGTACACGTGCCCAGGCCGACCAGCGAGCAACTAATATCGCCCCCGGCGGTCTCCCCGGCGGCAGCTACCGCCCCCTCAGCCAAGACGACATAAAGCGCATCCACGAAGCCTCTCTTGACGTGCTGGAGCGTGTTGGCATCGAAGTCCAGCCTTCCGAATGCCGCGACATCTTCCAACAAGCTGGGGTCAAAATAGACACCGACCGCAACCGCGTCTACATCCCCCGCAGCATGGTCGAAGACGCTCTTGCCACCGCCCGCAACGAAGTCCTGCTGGCCGGCCGTGACCCCAAACACGACATGATCCTCGGTGGCACCCGCGTTTACCTCGGCACTGGCGGCGCGGCCGTCAAAGTCCTCGATCTCGAAAGCCAACGCGCCCGCGAATCGGTACTGGCCGACATCGTTAACATCGGCAAAATCGTAGACACCCTCGACAACATCCACTTTTACCTGCGCCCCGTCGTCGCCCGCGACCTCAGCAACGAACTGCTTGACCAAAACACCTACTACGCCGCCCTCGTCAGCACCAGCAAACACGTCACCGGCAACTGCTTCACCGTGCAGTCAGTACGCGACGTGGTGGAAATGGCAAGCCTGATCATGGGCAGCCGCGAAGCCCTGCGTCAACGGCCGATAATTTCCGTCACCAACTGCTGGACCGTCAGCCCGCTGCGCTATGCCCCTGAAACCGTCGAGGTCCTCACCGAAATTGTGCGCCAGGACATCCCCATCTTTACCTCCTCCGCTCCCCAGGCCGGGGCCACCAGCCCTGCCGCCCTCGCCGGAACGCTGGTGCAAATCAACGCCGAGGAGCTTTCGGGCATCGTCTACACGAATTTGCTCAAACCCGGTGCCCCTGTTGTCCTCGGCTACGTTCCCTCCGTGGCTGACCTCCGCAGCGGCAGCTTTGTTGGCGGCGCAGCCGAGTTCGCCATGATGAACGCCGCCGCCGCCCAGCTTGGGCAATTTTACAACCTGCCCGTCTACAACTCCTCCGGCCTCACCGACTCCAAAATCCCCGACGTGCAGGCTGGGTATGAAAAAGGGATTACCAGCTTGGCGGCGGCACTGGCTGGCTCCAATTACATCCACCATTCGGCCGGCTTCCTCGAATCCATGCTTACCGTCGCCTACGAGCAATACGTCATTGACGACGACATCAACGGGGCGATTATGCGGATGGTGCGCGGCATCGAGGTCAACAGCGACACCCTTTCGGTAGACGTGATCGAGCGCGTTTGCCGGGGTGAAGGCCACTTCCTCGGCACGCAGCAAAGCCTTGACCTGATGACCACCGAATATTACTATCCCCACACCGCCGACCGGCAGCGGCGCGACGATTGGGAATTGGCGGGCAGCCTCGACATGCGCGAACAAGCCCGCCGCAAAGTGCGCCACATCTTAAAAAACCACAAACCAATGCCCATCCCGCCCGAAGCGGACAAGGCGATTCGGGAACGGTTTGAAATTGTGGTGCCTAAACTGAAAGATTGGGGATTGGAGATTGGAGATTAATGAGGGTTCACAATCTCCAATCTCTAATCCCCAATCTCCTATTCTTTACCCTATGAAAACCGCCTTCATCATCTGTGGCGCACTGGCGCGGGAAGTGTTGGACATTAGTCAAAAATATGGCTGGGAGGCCGAGGTGTTTGGCATTCCAGCGATTGTCCACATGCATCCCGAACGAATTGCCCACAGCGTGGACAAACGCATTAAGGAAATCAAAGCGCGGTTTGACCGGGTAATCATCGTCTTTGGCGACTGCGGCTCGCAGGGTACGCTCGACTGGGTGCTGGAGAAATATGGACTGGAGCGCATTGATGGGCCACATTGCTATGAAATGTACGGCGGCGATACCTTCCACAATTTGATGGACGAAGAACCGGGCACCTTTTTCCTGACCGATTTTTTGGTGCGTGGCTTCCAAGGAACCATTATCAAAGGGTTGGGGCTGGATCGCTACCCGGAGCTACAGGCCGATTATTTTCGCAACTACAAGCGGCTAGTTTATCTGGTACAGAATCGGGAGAGTAACCTGGCTCGCAAGGCGGAAGAGATTGCCCACTTTTTGCAGCTTCCGCTGGTCATTCAGGAAACGGGCTATGGGCTATTGGAAGAGCGGCTGGTGGCGTTGATGAACGGCCGTTCCCAACCCCCCAGCCACATTCCCCGTCTACCCGCCCGTGAAATGCTTGTGAAGGGAGAAACGGCCGTTCGCCCCAACCGCCAACAAACCAGGAGAAGAAAAAGAGATTAGAGATTGGAGATTAGGGATTGGTTGACTTTCATCAATCTCCAATCCCCAATCTCCAACCACCATTTATGTCAATCAAACTCATCCGTCAAGCCCTAAAAAGCAACGAAAAACCGCCGCGCATGTGGCGCGAGCATGAGATCAAAGACAGCTACGATGTCGTCATCATCGGCGGTGGCGCCCACGGCCTCGCCTGCGCCTATTACCTCGCCAAAAACCACGGCATCACCAACGTCGCCGTCCTCGAAAAACGGTACATCGGCTCCGGCGGCAGCGGCCGCAACACCACCATCATCCGCAGCAACTACCTCACCCCCGAAGGCTCCGCCTTCTACAACGAAAGCGTCAAGCTGTATGA
>JAGQGA010000416.1 GCA_020432595.1 Anaerolineales bacterium
GGTTTGGCAATGGCAATCCGCCGGAAAGCAGCATTCAATGGGCAAATAGCTTACATATTGTTGACAGATTTAGCCCATAATTTACTTGCCGATTTCAAACGACACGCTCTGGTTGGGTCACGATTTGAGACGTATGGGCTGAAGCGAATTGTGCGCGACATCCTTTGTGTCCCCGGTACGCTTATCTTTGATGAGCAAGGAAACCTCGTTTATGTTAAGTTGCTAAGTCAAATGAAAATTTCAGATGATCTGTTAATTTGTTTGGAAAGGTACTATTTTGAGCGTTTCTCCTGAGTTGAAACCGCTCCAGTTTGAATGAAAAAGTTGAAACCCGCCGACTTTGTACAAAAATAAGGTGTCACTCAAAACCCATCATGTTGACCAATAAGTGGTTGTCTGTTGACAATCATTACTTTACTGGTTGAGCAGGGAGAAATCTTCTGGCGAAGGTTGGTTTGCGGTTGGAATTTGCGGGTTGAGGAACCCAACTTTGGTTGGGAGGAGGTTGATGGATGGAGATTAGAGATTAGAGATTCAAAATCCCCAATCTCTCTCATAATGTTTATTCGGAGGGGATGAGGTTGAGCTGGCGGGCGCGGGCAACGGCCGTTACGCGGTTCCGCACGCCTAGCTTGCCATAAATCTGCCCAGTATAAAATTTGACTGTGCCCAGAGCGACGCCTAACTCATCGGCAATTTCGCTATTTGTTTGTCCCTTGCAGAGGCGAACGAGGACATCGAGTTCACGCGAGGTCAAGGGTTCCACTAGCACCGCCATCCCTTCGGGCACGGTTGGCTTGGCTGAGGGTGCAGATGGTTCAGGGGGTGCCGGTGTTGTGAGGGGAAGAGAAAGTTGATAGCCTAAATCGGCCGTTAGCTCGGCTAATTTGCCGGATTCACCTTTGGCTTTGGCTGTAGCCAGCAGGTCAGACGATACCGTTTGCGCCATTTCGGCCAGCAGGGTTTGGGCTTTTTGTCGCGTTTCGTGGTCGGTTTTGGGGTTGTGGATGGTGTGGGCCAGCAGGGTTAACGGCCGTTCCTGCTGCCCCATCTTGATCAAGAACTCAGCAATACTCACCAGCAGACCAAACAACACCGGCCGATAATCAATCGCTACCGCCAGCTCCAGCGTCTCTTTGAACTGGCTTTGCGCTTGCACCAACTCCCCTTGCTCACAAGCCACCATGCCCAGCCCCCACTTCGCCGCTGCCAGCCCCCCTTTATCATTGATGTCCTGGTAAATGGCACAACTGCGCTGAAAAGCGTCGCCTGCTTCAGCCAGCTCTTGGTTTTGCAAAGCCAGCTTGCCCAGATTCACCAGTGCCAGCGCCATGCCTTCTGGGTCAGCAAAATCGTGCCGAATCTCATAGCTGGATTGAAAATGCATCTTGCCCATTTGGGTGTCGCCCAACGCCACCGCAATTTGCCCCATATTGTTCAAAATATAGGCGCGAAACCAATGGTCTTCCGTCAACAGTGATTGGGCATACGCTTGCTGGGCATATTTTTGCGCCCTCTCGTATTCACCCAGCCCGACGTGCGCTACTGACAGCAAATGGTAAGCAAACTGGCGGTTGTGGGGGTGGCGTTGGACTTCAGCGACATCGCGTACCTGTTCGGCCAGAGAAACGGCCGTTGCATAATCCCCCCGTGTCAAAGCGACAAAACTGAGCGGGGCACGCGGGTCACTCAAATAGCCTGGTGTAAATGGAATATGTAGGCGGTCATAGATTGTTTGGATAAGAGTCATACACGCTTCCGTTCCCTCCTGTCGTCCAAACCGCAGATGATACCACCCCTCATACATTTGCGTGCCGAGCAAAGCCATATCCGCTGCTTTACTGGGCAGTTGTGCTAGTAGCATCTCTGTTGCCTGCCCAAAGAGCGTTATCCCTTCCTGATAGCCACCTAAAAATTGATAATAAAGCCCCAGCGATTCGCTCCCTTTTTCTATGGCCTCCGCATCGCCATGCGCCACCGCCCACAGCCAAGCCATACGAATGTTGTCCAAATCAGCTCTAATTTCAAGTAGCGCGTCGCGCTGCCGCCTACCACATACGTCTCCATTGCGCTGGTGCAAGAATTGAAGATAGTAGGCGGCATGATCGGCCTGTGTTTGTTGGGCTTCAGTGGCATTTTGGTTGAGCTGTTCGGCAGCGTATTGGCGCAGGAGTTCGTGGATTTGATAACGGCCGTTTTCGTCCAAACGCAGCAATGATTTATCCACCAGCACTGACAACACCGGCAAAGATGCCCCTGTCACCTTCACCGCCGCGTCTCGCAGACCCCCCCCCGAAAAACCGACAGCCGCTTAAACACAGCCTGCTCCCGCCCCTGCAAACGCTGCCACGTCTGATCAAAAACTGTTTGAATGCTGTGGTGCCGCTCCGACACATTCCGCAGCCGCGTGGTCAAGAAATCCAGGCCACCCTGAATCTCATCAGCAATCTCCTGACAATTCAACATTTTGCGCCACGCCGCCGCCAATTCCAAAGCCAGCGGCATCCCCTCCACCAGTCGGCAAATCTGAATCACCGCTTCCTCTTCCTTGTCCAGGGCAAAGTCAGGGTAAACACGCTGTGCTCGCTCGTGGAATAGCTGCACCGCATCGCTGTTTTGCGCCATGGCCCCATCGGTTGGGAACGTCAGCCCCGTCACGGGGTACAGCCATTCTTCCCGCAAATTCAAGGCCTCGCGTGAGGTAACGAGATATTTGATACGGGGTGCGGCCGTTAACAGCGTGGTTAACTGCTCCGCCGCATCCAAAAGATGCTCAAAATTGTCCAAAATAAGCAGGGCTTCTTTGTCGCCTAAATAATGGGCTAGCTGTATCAGCGGCGGCTCCTGGCCTGTTAGGGCAATGCCTAGTGCGTCGGCCACCGCCGACACAAAAAACTCTGACGAGCGCAAAGGCTGCAAATAGGCCACAAACGAACCCCGCGCAAACTGGTTGTGCAGCAGTGCGCCAGCTTGCAGCGCCAGCCGCGTTTTGCCAATGCCCCCCGGCCCCACCAGCGTCAACAAACGACATTCCACCTGGCCTAAAAGCTGCTGGATGTCGCCATATTCTTTTTCCCTGCCAATAAAAGAAGTGTGATCAAGCATGTCCCTGGTTCTTGAAGGAGATGACACCGGCTGCACTGACCACCATGAAAGAATTACCTTTGCCCCAACCGATGATAGGATGATACATTGAACTAATTATCGCTGAAAACGATTTATCTGGCACATTTAGGGGGCACTGGCGGCTTAAAGCTCGTTGGTCACATTGCTATTGAAGATGGAAATGGTGTTTTGGGGTTTTGTAGTTGGAAAAGAATCAAAATAACGTAGCCGAGGGTTCCAATTTGCGTTTGCCATTGGCAAAAGACGGATTTTGGAAAACTCGGCTACAAAATTGGGTAGCTATTTTGTTGGCTCAACAGTTAAGCGAGTGGTTCATTACCGTTAAAACAATCAATATAAACCTTCCACGAACCATCCGCCTGTTTCTTCAGAATACTTAGATACTTGCCCGTTAGCAGACTAAAAGAATCGTTCTAAAAACAGGACATGTTGTTGTTCTTGCCTAATTCCCCTTGACATCCATGACACATTGCGTCATAATTTGAGTAGCTACTCATTTTTTGAGTTACGGCTCAACTTTATGCGCCAAACTGGATTTCTGTTTGTGCAGAAACGGCCGTTTGGGCAAAGGGACTTACCAACGGATGGCTGAAGAGGAGACATTAACCCGTCGAGAGCGCCGGATTGCGGCACGTCAGAGCCAAATTCTGACGGCGGCGGCGCGTGTCTTTAGCCAGAAGGGGTATGCAGGAGCCACCACCCGCGAAATTGCCGAAACGGCCGATATGGCTGAAGGCACCCTCTATAACTATTTTGGCTGCAAACAGGATTTGCTCATTGGCGTGGCCGAGGCGTATGCCGATGATGTGGTCGCCTATATGCAGTCGCTGGCTGGCGACAGCATGGGCGACATGATGCGCCAACTGTTTGCCGCCCGCTTCCGCAGCGGCCGCGAGCGGCGGCTGTTTATGGTTCTGCTCTCCGAAGCGCGGCTAAACCCCGACATTGACCACAGCAAAATACAGGCGGCCTTTTACCGCATCATCGAAGCGACTGAGGCGATGCTGACGGCAGCAATTACGGCCGGCCGGATGCGCCCAGTGAATGTGCAGGTGGCAGCGCGGGCGTTTAGTGCCACCATCATGGGGTTTGGGGCGCTGTTTGAACTGGGTGGTGATATTCGTGCCGGGTTAACGGCCGATAATGACGGCATCTTCTCCCCCGATTGGCTGGGCGACATGGTGACCGATTTGTATTTGCATGGGCTTAAGTTGGAAGAATAGGACGCAGATTTTCCTGATTCTTGATCAGGTTCATCAGGTAAATCTGCGTCCCATTTCCTAAAGAGGCGAGATGTTAGAATTTCAACTGGATGAAGAACAAAAGATGTTGACCGATGCCATCCACCGTTACAGCACGGAGATGGTGCGGAAAGTGTTCCGCGATGCGGACGAGGAAGGCCGCATCCCGGCGGAAGTGATTCAGGCGGGGTGGGAGATGGGGGTGCTGGCAACCTCGCTGCCGGAGGCTTATGGTGGCTTTGGCGACTATTCGGCCGTAACCCAAGTGCTGGCGGCGGAAGCGTTTGGTTGGGGCGATTTGGCAACGGCGCTGGCGGTGATGACCCCCAATTTGGTGGCGATTCCGGTGCTGCTGGCGGGAACCGAGGCGCAAAAAGAGGCGCATTTGCCGCTTTTTGCCGAGGAAAACCCGCCCAAGGTGACGGCCGCGTTGACCGAGCCGCGTATTCAATATGACCCGCGTCGGCTGCAAACAACGGCCGTTCTTGACCATGACCATTATGTGCTAAACGGCCGTAAAACCTACGTCCCGCTGGCCGCCGAGGCCGAGACCTTCCTTATTTACGCCAACGAAGACGGCCAAACCCAAGCCTTTTTTGTCGCTGCTGGCACCAATGGGCTGACCGTGGGCGAGCGCGACAAGCTGATGGGGATCAAGGGGCTGCCCACCTACAAGCTGTCGCTAGAAAATGTGCGGATTCCGGCTGAGAACCGGCTGGGCGGGGCGGCCGGCAGTGATTTTGAAACCCTGCTCAACCACAGCCGTCTGGCGCAGGGGGCGTTGGCCGTGGGGCTGACCCAGGCCAGCTTTGAATATGCCCGCGATTATGCCAAGCAG
>JAGQGA010000417.1 GCA_020432595.1 Anaerolineales bacterium
TCTAATGCGCTGGGGGCTTCGAGCTTTAGCATTATGTTCCGCCACATTTTGCCGAATGTGATCCCGATTGTGATTATTGCCACGGCGCGGGCGGTGGGCAATTTGATGTTGTCGGAATCTATTTTGAGCTTTTTGGGGTTTGGGGTGCAGCCGCCAACGCCAACCTGGGGCAATATGCTGACGGAGGCGCAGCAATATATTGTGCGGCCGGATGCACGGCATTTGATTGTGGCTCCGGGGGTGATGATTACGATTACGGTGCTGTGTATGTTTATTATTGGGGATGGGCTGCGGGATGCGCTTGATCCGCGATTGAAGTAGGGGGGGAGGGGCTATGAGTTTCAGGATTTTTGTGTGGGGTGTAGGGCGTGGGGTATGGGGGGTGTTGGTGTTGGTGTTATTGGGGTGCCAAACGGCCGTTTCTTCCCCCCCACCTCCGTCTGCCACACCAGCCCCCCTCAAAATGCTGCAATACAACAATGAAGCTGCCTTTGACCTGCTTTACCCGGAAGGGTGGACATACTATTTGCCTCGGCCGGGAATGCTGCTGTTTGGTGAAGAGAAGACCATTAACCAGGCGCAGCCGGGAGCGATGATGACGATTTTGCGGGTGGAGCCGCCGGCCGTGCATGGCAATGCCGAGGGTGAGCTAAACCATTTTCTGGATTTTGGCCCTAAGCGGGACGGATATGCGTTGGATGGAGAAAGGAAGGCGGTGGAGATTAACGGCCGTTCTGCCCTCGTCCAGCACCTCAACTATCCCGGCGAAGGGGAAAACATTCCCATGACTGCCACCGTTGTGGTGGCCGAAACCACAGGTGGTGCCGTCTACATTTTTGCCAGCACCGCCCCCACCGATGTTTGGGAAGCCAACGCCGCCAAATTTGATGTGATGGTTAGCAGCGTTTCATTTCACGAGTAGAAATCGCTTCACATAACTCTTTACAATAACTTAAAACTGGGTATAATTCCACCCCTAATTTAGGAAAAAATTTTGCCGCTGATTTCAGCGGTTTTTGTATATATGGGGTGCGACATGAGTGTAAACACCAATAAACCGACTTTATTAACACCCGAAGGCTTGAAAAAGCTGGAAGAAGAACTGCATTACCTGCGTACCGTGAAGCGCGAAGAAGTTGCCGAACGCTTGCAAAACGCTTTTGAAGACGGACAAGATGATGATTTTGTGGATAATGCAGAGTTAGAAGCTGCCCGTAACGCGCAATCGTTTCTGGAAGGGCGTATCATTGAACTGGAAGAAATCCTGAGCAATTATCAATTGATTCCAGATGACCACCGGGCGCATGATGCGGTTCGGCTGGGGGATCATGTGACCATTGTTGAAGAGGGATATGATGAAGAAGAGAAGTACCATCTGGTTGGTGCTGCCGAAGCGAACCCGGTAGAAGGGCGTATCTCGAATGAAAGCCCGCTCGGTAAGGCGCTGCTGGGGGCAAAGGTGAACCAGGTGGTGCGAGTGAATGCCCCCAATGGTATTGTCGAATTTCGGGTTGTGGCGATTGGCTAAATTTTGTTAGAAATGCAACGATGTCAAAATAGCCCGTGCCCTGCGCGGGCTTTTTGTTGATTGATTTGGGGTTTATTATGAGTTGGAATCCATCACCGCTTGAAGAACAACGCTTGTCCAAGGTTGAGCGGCTGCGTGAAGCTGGCATTGACCCGTATCCGCTGCGAACCGAACGCACGCACAAAACGGCCGTTGCGCTTGAACAATTTGCCCAGGCCGAGCAAGCTGGCAATGAAGCCGAAATGACCGTTACGGTTTGCGGCCGGCTGGTGGCGATGCGCGACATGGGTAAGACAGTTTTTGCTCACATTACCGATGAGTCCGGCCGGCTACAGCTTTTCCTGCGCCGGGATGTGGTGGGTGAGGAAAGCCACTACACCTTCCGCAAGCTCACCGATCTGGGCGATTTTGTGCAGGCAACTGGCACTCTCTTTCGCACCCGCGCCGGGGAAGTTAGCGTCAATGTTTCGCAGTGGAAGCTGTTGAGCAAGGCCATTAGCCCGCTTCCCGTTGTCAAAGAGCAAGAGGTAGATGGCGAAGTTGTGCGTTACAACGCCTTTGGTGATGTGGAAGAGCGTTACCGACAGCGGTATGCTGATTTGGCCGTCAACCCGGAAGTCCGCGATGTTTTCCGCGCCCGCGCCAAAACCATCAGTGCCCTGCGCCGCTTTTTTGACGATAACGACTTTTTGGAGGTGGAAACACCCATCTTGCAGCCGCTCTACGGAGGCGCCGCCGCACGGCCGTTTACCACCCACCACAACCAGCTCAAACAAGAGCTTTATTTGCGTATTTCTTTTGAACTGTATCTCAAACGACTGCTGGTGGGTGGCATCGAGCGTGTGTATGAGATTGGCCGAGACTTCCGCAATGAAGGGGTGAGCTTTAAACACAATCCAGAATTTACCATGCTGGAGTTTTACGCTGCCTACTGGGATTATCGGGATGTGATGGCCTTTACGGAGCGGATGATTCGCTATGTGGCGCAGGAGGTGCTGGGGCAGCAGCACGTTGCCTATGGCGACCACATCATTGATGTTTCTCAGCCGTGGTCGCGTTTAACCATGCGGGAGGCGATTCGGCAGTATGCGGAAATTGATTATATGGATCATTTGGATGTGGCGAGTTTAGCAACGGCCGTTCGCAGCATTGGTGGTCACGTGCCACCAAACGCCAGTTGGGGCAAGCTCATTGACGGGCTTTTTGGTGACTACGTGGAGCCACGCCTCATCCAGCCAACCATCATCATGGATTATCCCCGCGACATTTCGCCGCTGGCAAAAGGCATTCCCGGCGATCCATTTCACGTCGAGCGGTTTGAATTCTTTATAGCCGGTATGGAAATGGGCAACGCCTTTACCGAACTAAACGACCCTGAAGAACAGCGTCGCCGCTTTGAAGACCTGCAAAAGCTGTATGGCTCCGAAGAGGACGAAAACAACCCCATTGATGAAGATTACCTGCGGGCCATGCGCTATGGAATGCCCCCCAACGGTGGTTTTGGCGTTGGCGTTGACCGTTTGGTCATGTTGCTAACCAACAAACACACCATCCGCGAAGTTCTGTTGTTCCCCCACCTGCGGGATCGTGATTTAGGGTAAGGCAAAAACTTGAATAACTTGTTTCAACAAGCGGAAGAATTTATATGGTGCAATGCCCGACTGCTGGAGCGTCGGCTGTTTGACTTTTATTTCAAGTCAGGCTCAGCTCAGGCCGTGCTGGCTGCATTATGCGCCTATCAAAACGAAGATGGCGGCTTTGGCAACGCTTTGGAGCCTGATATTCGCTGCCCAGAAAGCCAGCCCGTGCCTACCCAACACGCTCTGGAGATATTGGATGTGGTCGGTTTTGATGCGGCAGTGGGACAGCGAATCTGTGATTTTCTGATGACCATCACCACCGAAGAAGGCGGCGTGCCCTATGTGTTGCCTTCGGTAAATCACTATCCGCGAGCACCTTGGTGGCACACAGACGACAACCCACCCGCATCCTTGAATCCGACCGCGATCATTTGTGGGCTATTGCACAAAAACAAAGCCCAACACCCTTGGTTAGAACGGGCAACCGCCTATTGTTGGGAAAAAATTCCCGGTATCTTGCCAACAGACCAACACGAGATGGGGTGTGTTCTCGCGTTTTTACGGTATGCGCCGCAGCGCACGCCGGCCGAAAGAGAAATGGCTCGTCTAACGCAACATCTTCTTTCTTCTGGTTTAGTGGCTGAAGCTGGGACGGCCGGATACGTGCGGAAAGTACTTGATTGGGCACCGTGGCCTGATGACCCGCTGCGTGCCCATTTCAGCGAGCAAGAAATTCAGGCGCATCTAGCAGAAGTTGTGGCTGGGCAACAGGCAGATGGCGGGTGGCCGATTACCTGGCCGCCTGTTAGCCCTGGTTGTGAAATGGAGTGGCGGGGGTGGACAACCGTGGGTGCCCTGCGCGTGCTGCGGGCAAATGGTTACTTCTCACAGTAACAGTCGAGAAGCTGTTGACAAAAAAAGAACGCCGATGGCAACATCGGCGTTCTTTTTGTTTCTACGAACTACTGCCTATTTCATTAGGCGTTTTGGTCAGCACCTTGGGGGTTAATCTGCTGGAAACCAGCACCGTTGCCATCAAATTGACCTTGTGGGTCACTAAATCCACCGCGTGGGCCACCATGCCGACCGCCACCATGTGGGCCATGCCCACCGGGTTGCCAGGGGTGGCTGAGCAGTGAGTCGGCCTGTTCCTGAGTAATGGTTCCAGCGGCCAGTGCATCTTCGATGGCGGCAGTACGGGCGGCTTCAACGGCCGTTTGTATCGCTTCCATCGTTACACCCTGCGCGTCAGCAATCTCCGGCAGCCGCTGTCCGTCAGCGTGGGCGGCATCCAGTTCCTCAACCGTCATGCCCAGCGTGTCGGCAATGACAGCATGGACAGCATCCCGGTTAAAGATGGTTTCCATCAACCCCTTATCGCCGTGGCCGTCCATCGGCCCCATGGCGAACCGTCCACCCCGTGCAATCAGCATGTCGGCTTGTTCCTGGGTAATGGTACCAGCCGCAAGGGCATCATTAACGGCCGTTTCCCAAGCTGCCTGCATCGCCGCCTGTACATCCTCCATTGTCACACCTTGCGCGTCAGCAATCTCCGGTAGCCGCTGTCCCGCAGCACGCGCCGCCTCCAGTTCATCCACCGTCAGCCCTAGCGCATTAGCCAGTGCCGTATGCATCGCCTCTGGGTCAACAATGTCCTGCATCATGCCCCGTTCCGGCCGCATCCCAAAGCCGTGCCGACCGCCAAACGGAAGCACCTGTTCCGTGCCAGTCGCCGGAGCCTCATCCGTTGGTGCCGTTTGGGCAAAAGCCACCGCCGCACCCACAATCGCCACCAAAACCACCACAACAACCGTCAAAATCGTTCTATAATTTTTTTTCATGAGCCTTAACCTCCAGCTATTTGACTGTTTTTTGAAAACATGACAATAAATGATTAACTTGCTCAAAGATTAAGCCGAACTTGTTTGATTTTTATGAAGATACTGTTACATGTTTGTAAAAGAAAGCCATCATGGCAAGTTGCCCATCCCCTGCTTTTTCCGTACAATTATTCACACTCGGTAATACATTTGTGATATATCAGGCATCGTTGTCAATTGGCAACACTCCTTGCAAGCTAAAGTTGGGTTA
>JAGQGA010000418.1 GCA_020432595.1 Anaerolineales bacterium
CCGCATTTTGGAAGAACAGTTAGCCACCCTGGATGAAAAGCGCCGCCCACCCTGGTCTTATATTTACACCTACGATGGCAGTTGGCATGGAGATGTTGAGTGGGAGACTATTCAACCGGCTCGTAATTATTTACGCGACGAAGCGAGCCGCACCCTGGGGCTGTCGCTTGAGTTTATGGTGCAGCATGTAGAAACCGCTACCTATCGGTTATTCCCCACTGACCAGACCATTTATAGCGGCAATGATGATTTGGGGTTTGCCAGTTTAGCCACAACTACGGACATAGAGGCACATCTTGAGCTGGTGGCAGGGGCATTACCGGCCGTTCCTAGCAGCGCCAGTGAACCCATTGAGGTTTTAATTTCCCAAACCTTTGCCACCGAAACGGGCTGGCAAGTTGGCGAGCAATACCTCATGCACAACCTGGGGCGAACCGTTGAGGGGCCGGACTTCATCATCCAAATTGCCGGTATTTGGCAGCCCCAAGACGAGGCAGACCCATTCTGGTTTTACGGCTCCACCGCCTTTGACGATCTATTTCTCGTTCCCGAAAGCACCTTTGCCAACGTCCTAGCACCTGTTTTAGGCGACGAGGTGAACTTTGTCCTTTGGTATTTGGTAATGGATGGCAGTGATGTGGGCACCGGGCAAATAAGCAGGCTGGTTTCCGGGGCAGCGCGGGTTGAGCGGCAACTAGATGTTTTGCTCCCAGAAGCCACCTCTTTTATTGCCCCCACCAATAATCTCCATTTTTATCAACGTGCCGTCGCCGAGCTTTCGCTGCTGTTGTTTACCATTAATGTGCCCACCATCTGGATGACGCTGGCTTTTATTGGCTTGGTCGCAGGGTTGGCGGTTAATCAGCAGCGCAATGAAAGTGCCGTCATTCGCAGTCGTGGTGGCACGCCTTTGCAAATCACCAGCATGGCTCTTGCCGAAGGGATTTTGCTTGGCGCAGTAGCCTTTGTCTTAGGCACGGTGGCCGCACTGTGGTTAACACAACTGCTGGCTCAGGCTCGCAGCTTTCTGGATTTTACGGGAACGGCCGTTGTTCGTATGAACCTAACCCAACAAGCCATCAACGCCGGTCTTCTAGCTGTCCTTCTTGCCCTTATCGCCCGCATCATCCCCACCATCATCGCCTCACGCCACACCATCATTACCTACAAACAAGAGCAAGCCCGCTTCGCCTCTCTCCCTTGGTGGCAACGAGCCTGGCTCGATCTGATTCTGGTCGCCCTTGCCAGCTATGGCTTCTATGTCTTACGCCAGCAAGGTAGCCTCATTGTGAACAATACAACCACCACTGCCGACCCCTTCCAAAACCCCCTCTTGCTGCTGCTACCCGCCCTAACTATCTTTGCCTTCACCCTGCTTTTCCTTCGCCTCCTCCCCTGGTCTATGCGCTTGCTTGGCTCACTCATCGCCCGCAGCGGCAACGTGAGCTTGCTGCAAGCCGTGCGCTATCTAGCTCGCACGCCCCGCCATTACACCACCCCCCTTGGCTTGCTCATTCTCACCATTGGGTTAGCTGTTTTTACCGCCTCCCTGGCTCGCACCGTGGATTTGCAACTCTATGATCAGAGCTTCTATAAAATAGGTGCCGACATCAACCTTGTCACCATCCCCCCCTCGCCCATTGGATTTGGCCCCCAAGTAAATGCCGGGGAACTGCTGTTTACATTTTTGCCAGTCACTACCTATGAACGCCTGCCAAACATCAAACACGCCACCCGTGTTGGCACCTACGAAATGAATAGCCAAATAGATGGACGTACCGTATCTGGTCAATTTATGGGCGTTGACCCAGCCCAGTTTCACGAGGTGGCCTATTGGCGTTGGGATTTTTCTCGCTACCGTTTGGGTACGCTGATGAATGCGCTAGCGCATCACACCAATGGCGTTCTTGTGCCCAATTCATTACTTAACAGCAGCACGCTCAGGCTCGGCGATCCCATCCGCTACAATCTTAGCCTAGGCCGTGCTGAGGTCGAATTTGAAGGGATAGTAGCTGGCAGCTTCGACTATTTTCCCACCTGGTACCCAACAGAAGAAACATTGCTGCTGGTTGGCAATCTTACCAATGTCTTTGAAGTGGCTGGGGGCGAGTTTCCCTATCGTGTTTGGGCGGCAAGCGATGGCCTCATTGACACGGAATCATTTCGGCAGGCATTGCTCGACCAACAGTTGTTTGGTACCTATTGGGATGAGGCACGTCCGCTTGTAGCTGAAGGCCAAAGCCTACCACAGCGGCAGGGGCTGTTTGGCTTGTTATCGGTGGGCTTTATCACCTCAGCCTTGCTCACCGTCCTTGGCTTTTTTCTCTATGCCCTTTTTTCCCTGCAACAGCGCACCATTGAACTAGGTATTCTCCGGGCGGTGGGTCTCTCAAGGGGAGAAATGATTCAGTTAGTGGCTTGGGAATTGGTGATGTTGATTGTCTGTGGATTGTTATTGGGCACCACGTTGGGCGTGTTCATTAGCCAACAATTTATTCCTTTTCTGCAAGCTGGCAATGATGCTGTTGCGTTAGCCCCTCCCTATCTGGTGGAAATTGCCTGGGATGCGGTGGCGCAAATTTACATTTTGTTTGGGCTGCTTTTTGTGGTGGCCTTAGCGGCTCTGTCCTGGCGTTTGTTACGGGCAAAGTTGTTTGAAGCAATTAAGCTGGGGGAAAGTGTGTAATATGATGATAAACGGCCGTTTAACCGCCATCCTGCAAACCCTCACCATCCTCATCCTCATGTCCCTGGGCACCGTTCTCATCAAACTTGCTCTGTCCGATGTCGCCCCGTTCACCTTCGCCTGGATGTCTGTCGCCGTAGGGATGATTGGTCTAACCATCTACACCTTTGGCATCCGCAAGGAGCGCATTCCCACCGGCTTGCCGCGAAACGTTTGGCTTTATATTGCAACCATTGGCCTCCTCAACTTCCTCCTGGCGCGAACCACCTTCACTTTGTCGCTCAGTTTGTTAGATGCGACAACCAATACCTATCTGGTGAACTTCGTTGGTTTTGTCACCATGGGCATGAGCATTTTCATTCTGAAAGAATCGCCCACCATCTTTCAGCTTCTTGGTGCAGCCGTAGCCCTGCTTGGTCTGCGCGTTTTCTTTTTGGAAACCCCACCCCCGTCAGAGCTAAAAGGTGTCTTTTATATTCTGGTAGGAATTCTTGGCATTGCCTATACGAATAATATTACCCGAAAGCTCGCCATCGCTACCCACAACCAACTCAGCAACAATATCATCTCGACGATGGCTTTACTCATTGGTGGAGGAATGCTGGTTCTGGTGGGGATTGTGGTTGACTGGCCGCCAAAAATCACGGGGGCGGCCAATATTGCCACGCTGCTCTACACCGGGCTGGTCATGATCGCCTTCAGCATGACCGTCTGGAACTACATCTTACGCACGCTGCGGTCATATGAGGCCAGCATTTTGGGTGCCTCCACGGTCATTTGGACAGCCCTGCTTGCCATTCCGATTTTGGGCGAAACGTTAGCTGGCAATGAAATCGGAGGCATTATCCTGATGCTGGTTGGGTTATCGTTAGTTCAAGTGCGTCAAGGTCAACTAGGTGATCTGCTGCGACGCAAACGGAAAAGCCCTAGTTTTTGAAAATAAACATATCGGCTGTTAATTTGGTTGAAAAGAATGCTCTCATAGTTAGGGTCAGTAAGCGCCGGCCGATCAACCCTTAATGCACTCAGATCATACTTCGTGACCCCGTCAATCGCCAGTTCGCTGAGAATACGCCCAAAAAGGCTGGCCCACTTAAACGCATGTCCCGCCCCAACGCACAGCAAAATGTTGGGATGCTTGGGCAGCGAGTCCAGAATAAACCCACGATCTTTGGTCAACGTGTAGAGGCACGTTTTGGTATACAGCTTCGGCCCCAAAAAGCCAGGGATATGATCCCTTAACCACGCCTCTTGATATGCTTCGATTGCAACATCCGGCTCAAAATCCCGCGTTTCGGCCGTTGTGGGTTTACCCGTTAAATCAATCGCCGCCTTCGTTGCCACCTCACCATGCACAGGAAAGCCATAAATGCCCCCAATTGGCGTAGGAACCATAAAAACAGGGAAACGGTCGGGCATAAAGTCGCGCAAGTTGGGCGTGCGATAATAAGTAACCTGTTCACGGGTCACCACCAGCCCCAGATCCATATCCACCGAATCCATCAGCCGTTGTACCCACGCGCCGGCCGTAATAATTAGCTTCTCACACTCAAAAACGCCTTTTGCCGTAACAACTTGGGTCTTCGTAGGCGAAATCGGCCGAATCTCCTGCACCTGGCAATTCTCCAAAATCGTTGCCCCATGCCCCTGTGCCAACTGCTGATGCGCCGCATTCCCCTTTGATGGATCCACCAACCCCGTTTCCGACTGGTAAATCACCTGGTAATGTTCCTTAATCCTGAACTGTGGGAACTCCTTCATAAAATCAGGCGCATCAATCAGGCGATAGGCAATGCCATTGGCATCCATCGCCGCAACCGATTCATCCATATAATCGCTGCTTCCCGGCGGGGCATCATCCGGCTTCCAGTAAACACCACCCGTTTTGGTGACAATCTTCAGGCCAGATTCACGCTCAACTTCCGCCCACGCAGCATAGGTATCTGGCGCAACCGGTGTCATCTGCTCATCATAACCAGCCAGGCGAATAATGCGCGAATAATCTTGCGAACCGCCATTGTGATGCCCAAGTGTGAACTGTTCCAGCCCCAGCACCCGCTTGCCCGCCCGTTTTGCCAGCCAATAAACCGCACCGCTACCAATACCGCCACAGCCGACCACAATATAATCATATTTAATGGTTGTCATGAAGACTCCTTGGAAAATGGGACGCCGACGAACGCGGATGAACGCGGACAAAGGATAACTGTGATTCCCGTTGTCCGTCGTCCGTCATTTTCATTCTTCGTGATGAGCAAGTGCTTGTGCTGTCTCCTCAGAAAGTGCATCATACCGCAGTTCAACACCCCCCAAAGTCGCCAACAAAGCCCGGCTCATCGGCATCTGGCTGCCTAGAGAGGCTTTTTCCACCAAAACAGCTTCCTCAATGGCCTGCCAAGGCTGCTGCCACAAGCGCAGCAGCACCAAAACATTTTGTAACGGAGAGAGGGACGGGTTAAAGGCCACGCTTTCCAAATAAGAAGCCGCAAAAACTTGCTC
>JAGQGA010000419.1:0-3002 GCA_020432595.1 Anaerolineales bacterium
AAGTCTCCTTTCTCAATCATGAGGTTTTGGACGGTGACGCTGGAAATAGTCGCCCTCTAGCGCCACCGTCTTTTAACTCATAGTGTCCATGTTGGTTATGCTCCCTCTTTCCAGAGATGGTTCTACGGAACGGCCGTTGCGGTTAGTTTATTCATGGACACGAAAGTCGTCTTCGCCATTGATTATGTTGTTTACAGTCAGGTTTTTCCCCGAACGCCTTGGGGATTCAGTACTTTAGTCATAGACCTGTAGTACTACTTATACATGTCTAAATATACCGACCAGGGGTTAAAGCCTGCATTACAGACCAAGCTCAAAATCATAAAGTTTCTTAAAATACGGGACTCAAGTACTAAAGAGGAGGGGTTTATTACTTTAGAATCTCAAAATCCATGAGTTCTTGACGCACTAGATCGTCTGTCTCGGCAGCGAGGGCGGAAACAACGGCCGTTTTTGCAACCTCCCCCCCAATTTGCCCCAACGCCCAGGCTGCATGACCGCGAATGATGGGTTCGGGGTCATGGAGAAGGGGGATAAGGGCAGAAACGGCCGTTTCGCTTCCCCAATTTCCCGCCGCCACGCACGCATTCCGCAGCAGACCCCGCCGCTTGATCCGCCTGATGGGGCTGTGGGCAAAGCGTTGGTTGAAGGCGTGGTCGTCTAGAGTCAATATGTCGAGCAGGGGCGGAACGGCCGTTTCCCACCCCTGCGGCACAAAACCCGGCTCCAGCGTCGTGGGGGCAAAGCGGTTAAACGGGCAGACATCCTGGCACACGTCACAGCCATAAATCCAGTTTTGCATAAACGGCCGTAAATCACGCGGAATCCACCCCTTCAATTCAATCGTCAAATAGGAAATACAGCGGCGGGCATCCAGTACATAAGGCTGCGGAAACGCCTGCGTAGGGCAGGCCGTCAAGCAGCGGTGGCAGCGACCGCAATTTGGCATCCACAGCGGTGCGTCAGGCTCCAGCGGCAGCGTCGTCAGCAGTTCCCCCAGAAAAAAGTTGGAGCCAGCGCGGGAGGCAATCAGCATCGTATTTTTGCCCGTAAACCCCAGCCCTGCTTGCTCCCCGTGGTCACGCTCCAAAATCGCCCCCGTGTCCACATAGACCCGGCTGGCAACCTCCCCACCCGCCTCAACCGCCAGCCAGTCGGCCAACGCCTGCAAACGGGGTGTCATCACGTCGTGGTAATCCACCCCCCAGGCATAGTTGGAAATACGCCCTCGGCTGGGGTCATGGGCAAGCTCCGGCGGCAGGCGCATGGTGTGATAATCCAACCCCACGCACACCACCGACTGCACCCCTGGCAAAATGACGTTCAAATCTTGCCGCCGCGCCAGCCGGTCTGGCCGCGCCAAATACCCCATTTCGCCGTGCATCCCCGCCCCTACCCAAGCAAAATAATCCGCCAGCCGCCGCCCAGAAGCCGCCGGAATAATCCCAATGCGATTAAACCCCAGCGCCTCTGCCTGGGCTTTGAGCTTTGCCGTGATTGTTGCCACCTGTGGTATAATGCCCCGTCTCATTCATTTAGGCAACGGCGACATTTATCCGCATCCAATTTTCATCGTGGGACAAGTTTGCAAACTTGTCCTACAGTTTCCTAGGAGGAACAGTTCATGAGTGAGTTAGCAATTACCAAAGAGAGCTTGCATCGCGTTGACCTGATCACCGTGTCTGGCCGGGTTGACAGCGATAGTTACACCCAGCTAGAGGCTGCTTTGGACAATGCCCGTGACCACGTGGTGCTGAATTTAGCCAGCGTTCATTACATGAGCAGTGCCGGGGTGCGGTCGCTTGTTTCCAAGCTGCGCGATTGCAAGCAGGCTGGTGGCGACTTGCGCCTCAGCGAACCATCAAGCAGGGTGATGGAAGTGTTAACGCTTGCCGGGCTACATTCGCTCTTTGGTACGTTTGACAATGACACAACGGCCGTTGGTAGCTTTTAACAGGAAACCGTGGTTTTGCGGAAGCTGCTGGGCAAGCTCTGGAATCGGCTGGTGAAACGACATGAATTAACGGTGCCCGGCCACTATGCCCAGGTGCAGCGCGTTTGCCAATTTGTAGCTGACGGTGCCCGCCGCGCCGGGTTTGGCGAAGACGAGCTTTTTCGCATTGAGTTGTGCTGTGATGAGGCAGCGACCAATATCATTGAACATGCTTATGGGGGTGAGGGGATTGGGTCTATTACAGTTAGCTACCAGGATAAGGGGGATCGATTTGAGATTGTGCTGCGTGATAACGGCCGTTCTTTTGACCCCACCACCGTCCCCGCCCCGCCCGATCTCACCACCCTCCCCGCCGATCCGCAAGCCCTACCCGTCGGCGGTTTTGGTCTACACCTCATCAAACAGCTCATGGATGAAGTCCAGTTCACTTTTGACCCTCGCAAGGGTAATCGGCTAAAAATGATGAAGCAAAAAGGGACACCATGACTGTTTGGCAACATGAGCTGGATAACCAAATTTGGCTTGTAGGCGTTGCCGGGCGGCTTGACCAAACGCTAACACCCGAACTGGAAAAAACGCTCAACACGCTCCTGACCGCCAACCAGTTCCGCCTCATCATTGACCTCAGCCAAACCATCTACATTAACAGCGGCGGCCTGCGCTGCCTGGTTGCTGCCTGGCGGCGCACCCGCCAGCAGCAGGGAAACCTCATTTTATTTGGGCTAACGCCACGGCTGCACGAAATTTTTGCTATGGTGGGGTTTGACCAGGTGTTTACCATTGTCCCCACCCAGCAACAAGCGATACAACAATTCACAGCGAACGATTAGTGCCTTATTAGCCCCGTTTGGTAACAGGTAACAGGTGGCAGGTAACAAGGCACCTCTGTCAAATGCCACCTGCAATTGATTATGTCTTTCAATTGGCCGACGCTTTCCTTTTTCATTCTCATCGCCTCGCTAACGGCCGTTGCCTACATCCTCTGGCAGCGGTACCAATCGCGGCGACGGTTGATGCAGCGCGTGGCCGAATTGGAAGCACTCAGCAC
>JAGQGA010000419.1:3101-5182 GCA_020432595.1 Anaerolineales bacterium
TGCCTACATCCTCTGGCAGCGGTACCAATCGCGGCGACGGTTGATGCAGCGCGTGGCCGAATTGGAAGCACTCAGCACCGCCGGCCGCGCCATGGTCGCCGCCGAGATGGACATTACCGCCCTCTGCCAACTCATTGCCGACGAAGTGGGGCGGATTATTGACGCGCAAACGTTTCAAATTGGGCTGTTTAACGGCCGTTCCTACGAAATCCTCTTTTGGTGCCTCAACGGCCGGCGGCAACCCACTCCCCAAACCTTTGACCTCAGCGACAGCGAAGGGCTGGTCGGCTGGGTGCAGCGCACCGGCCAACCCCTCATGATCCGCGACTTCCAGCGGGAAATAGCGCAGCTTCCCACCCGCCCCCGCTATATCAGCAGCGACCCGCCCCGCTCTGCCATTTTTATTCCCCTCATCAGCGGCGACACCGTCATCGGCACCGTCGCCGCCCAAAGCCATGCCCCCAACCGCTACAGCGACGAAGACCAGCGCCGCCTGACCATCCTTGCCAACCAGGCCGCCGCCGCCATTGCCAACGCCCGCCTCTTTGCCCAGGCGCGAATGCGTGCCGCCCATCTGGAATTGGTCAGCCAAATTGCACGGCAGGTCAACATGGTGCAGGAGCTAGATGAGCTGTTTGAACAGGTGGTCACGCTCACGGCCGCCACCTTTGGCTTGCACCCGGTCAACATCTTTACCTACGAACCGGAAGCAAATCAGGCAGTCATTATGGCAAGCAGCCAGCCGGAGCTTTGCGCCACGGGTCTGCGGCTGGCGGCGGGCGAAGGGTTGGTAGGAACGGCCGTTTCCACCAGCCACACCATCGTCAGCAACGACACTACCCAAGACGGCCGTTTTCTCCACCACCCGGCGGCCCTTACCACCCCCTTCGACACCCACGCCGAAGCCTGTTTCCCGCTCATTGCCAATAATCGGCTGCTGGGCGTGCTGGATGTGCAAAGCCAAAACCGCAACGCCTTTACCGACACCACTACCCCCGTGCTTGAAGCCCTGGCCGAAGAGGTTGCCAGCGCCATTTACAAAGCCGAACAGCTTACTCGCCAACGGGAGCAAGCGTGGGTTTCTACGGCCCAGCTTCAGGTGGCTGAAACCCTCAGCCACAGCCGCGATTTGGAGGAAATCACAACGGCCGTTTCTCGCCTCACCCCCATGCTCATCGGCAGCCCCACCTGCACCATCCTCCTGCGCGACCCCGAAACCGACCGCTACACCGTCAGCGCCCACTACGAAGCCAACAGCCACCACCCCGCACCCACCCAGCCCCTCGCCATTGGCGACTGGCCGCCGCTGGATGCGGTTCACGTTGGTCAGGAAGCCATGACCACCCACAATATCCCCGCCTGGCTACAGCCAGCCATACAGCCCGCCGCACCGCTGCTGCTGCTCCCGCTGCTTGCCCCCAACCAAATGGATTTGCTTGGCGTGCTGCTGGTTACATCCCCCGCCAGCGATGACAAACAGCGCGAACAGAGCCAAGCCCGACAGCAAGAACTGTTGGAAAATATTGCCCAGCAAACGGCTCAAGCCATCGAAAACGCCCGGCTGCGGCTGGCACAGCAAGAGGAAGCCTGGGTAAACACGGCACTGCTACAAGTGGCAGAAGCAGTCAACAGCCTGATTGACCTCAACGAAATCCTCGACACCATCGTCCGCCTCATTCCACTGCTCGTTGGCGTGGAGTCGCTGCTGATGTTGATTTGGGATGAGGAACGTGAACTGTTCACCCCCGGCCCCAGCCACGGCATTGACCCGATGAGCCTGGGGCTGCTGGAAACGCTGGAAATCAGCCACGGCGAATGGCAGCAGCTTCGCCGCCAGCCAGTTGACCAGTCGGCCGACTGGTCGGCCAACACACCTGCCCCCTTCTCGCTCATCCACCCACCCCACTGGCTGCAAACGGCGCTGGCAACTCCCCACGCCTTTGCCCTGCCGCTGCACGCGCAGGGGCGGCTGGTGGGGGTGATGGTGGCAGGGTTGGGGGAAAACGGCCGTTTCTTCTCCCCCCGCCGCCTCAACATCCTCAATGGGATTGCCCAGCAGGCGGCAACGGCCGTTGTCAACA
>JAGQGA010000041.1 GCA_020432595.1 Anaerolineales bacterium
CGCCGCCTATGGTTACGACTTTAGCGGCGTGGCTGACCTGGACAACCGGGCAGCCGCCCTGCGGCAGCTTCTGGCGGAAAAAAAAGCACTGCTGATTTTTGACGATTTGGTAGAAGCGGCACGAATCCGGCCGCTGTTGCCCACCACTGGCGATTGTGTCACCATCATCACCACGCGCAACGCCAACTTGGCTGCCGCTCTGGACGCACAGCCAATGCCGCTGCTTGAGCTGACTCCCAGCAATGGGCTAAAGCTGCTGACGCGGCTGATTGGAGCCGAACGGGTGGAGTCTGAGTTAGGGGAAGCAACGGCCGTTTGTGACCATCTGCAAAACCTTCCCCTCGCCCTCACCATTGCCGGGCGCTATCTGGCACTGCGCCCCCGCCGCAAGCTGGCCGACTTTGCCGAACGGGTGCGTGACCAGGAGCAGCGGCTGCAAGCGTTGGCGCTGGACGATTTGGCGGTGCGGGTGTCGTTTCTCATCAGTTGGCAAGCGTTGGACGACACGCAAAAGGAGATTTTTCGCTGGCTGGGGGTGTTTAACGGCCGTTCCTTCACCGCCGCCGCCTGCGCCGCCGTCGCACAGCTACAGCCCTACCCCACCCAAGACCGCCTCTACGCCCTCGTGATGCTCTCGCTGCTGCACGAAGAAGGGGACAACCGCTACCGCCAGCACCCCCTCCTGGCCGACTTCGCCCGCGAACAGCTTGGCGACGACCCCGCCTCCTATACCCGAATGGTGCAATTTTTTCTTCGTTATGCCGATGATCACCAGCAGAGCCATATCGCGTTGGGAACCGAGTGGGACAATTTGCTGGCAAGTGTCAAAGAGGCTCACCAACAAGCTTTGTGGCAGGAGTTGATCCATTTAACGGCCGTTTTGCGCCCCACCTGGTTTGCCAGAGGTGGCTACACGACAGCGCGAGAAGCATTGGCCTGGGCCGCTGAGGGAGCCAAGCGGCTGGAGGATGAGCCGCTTTTAGCTGCTATCCTACATGATTGGGGACAAGCTTGTCTGGAACAAGGTGCGTATGATGAAGCCAAGACACATTTGGGTGCGGCCACCCGCATTTGGCTAGAGCAAAAAGAGGAACTTAAGTGGGCAGCAACTAACTTTTTACTGGCACGAATTGCCCTTTACTTGGGCAATTTTGCCGAGACTGATAACCTGCTAACTTCGTGTCGGCAAATTCAGGAAGCGCATGGGGATGAAACGGCCGTTGCTGAAACTATCTACTACCTCGCTCGTTCAACATACGATCAAGGCTCGTATGCCAAAGCAAAAATAATTGGTCAACAAGCACTTCAGCTTCAGCAAACATTAGGCATGGTAAATGCTCGTATCCGCACGCTGAGGCTTTTAGCCACTATCTCCTTACAAATGCAGCATGACCTTAATCAGGCCGAAAGTTATTGCCACACTGCCTTGAGTCTAAGTCGGGATTTAGGTGAAAAAGGAGAAATGGCACTCGTTCTTGATCTACTTTCTGACATTGCTGCTCAACACCACAAGCTGGAACAAGCAGAAGCATTTGCCCAAGAAAGTTTGTCTTTGCTCATTGAAATGGGAGATCGGCGGTCACAGGCTATGTTGCTGCACCAATTGAGCCGTATCTATGGCCTCGCAGAAAAAAATCAGCAAGCACTTGATCACAGCTTAAAAAGCCTGGCAATTTGCCTTGATTTAGGCGACCAGCTTGGGTCAGCCCTTGTTTTGGACTATGTTGGCGGATATACGGCAAAATTAGGCCGACAGTTTCAGGCATGTGAGTATTGGCAAAAAGGGCTGCAAATAGCGGCAGCCCTACAACACAAACCACTTGTTAATCGCTTTGAAGAAAATCTAAAAGGTTGCCATTCAAATAAACAGATCAAGTAGAGACGTAACATATTACGTCTCTACCTATTTATCCGCGCCAGATGCCGTCAGGACCACCAGTGTTCCAGCCGTCGGTGGAAAGAACGTCCGTCCACACATCTGGTGGCAAAGCGATACGGTGAGTACCAGAAATGCCGATCCCTTCCCCACTAAAGGCCTTTTCTTTGATCTGATCAACCCAGGTATTGGTGAGACCCAACGGCCGTTTATTACCCAGAGCCGGCAAAACGGCCAAAACCGCCATACCGCCACCATTGACCCGCCCAACCTCATTCAACCCTGCCATCTGCCCTTCAACCACCCCAATCATCTCGTCCTGCACCTCCAATTCATAGAGGGCTACCTTCGGCTCAGCCAAGCCACCGTATTTATCGGTCAGCATCGCCACCATGGCTGAGAAATTGGCATAAAGTTGCTGCGAAAAACTGCCTGTATCCTGCCCAAACCCTTCATCAGGAGCCAACAACCAAGGGGCAAACCCATTTGGCACCTGCTTGATGATCTGCTCAATGGCATAGGTCAAATAGTGACGAGCATCGTTTACAGAAACGGCCGTTTCTCCGTCCAGCGACACAAACGACTCCGGCAGCCCTCGGATCTCCAGAGCCTCTTGCCACATCGCCTCCAAATCAGCCACCAGTTCGGCAAAGTCATGCCCATGCTGCGCCATCTGCCGCAGCGTCTCATGGTAAATAAAGGGGCGCAAAAACGAGACTGGATGATCCCCATCCTCCGTAACAAACTCAGCTACAGCTTTACCCAACAGCAAATCCTGAAACGATAAAGCCAGCACTGGGCCAGCAATCATCGCCCCATAAACATCGGCAAAAATCTCCTCCAGCCAGCGCCGCCGCCAAGTTGGTTGTTTGGGAATCCGCTGCTCCAAGGTATGGTGCAATTCTTGGCCGTGACGATAAATATGGTGGCCAACCTCGTGCGGAATTGCCAGCAAATCCCGGTCACGGTTGAGGCTGCTGTAGGGAATGGCAATAAAAGCAACCGGCGCATAGGGAACCACGCGAATGGAGGGGGATTTGTGGAAGTAGGTAATAACGGCCGTTTTATCCACCAGCCCCGCCCGCACGGCCGGCTCCAACGCCAACTGAGACAACTGATCCGCTTGGTTCAGCCGATCAGCCACCCGCACCTCTTCCCCTCCCACCAGCACCTTGCGACCGCTCAACCGCTGCTGCACAATTTGCTCAAGCAAAGCTACATCATGCCCAATCTGCTCCAACGTCGTCCGAAAAACATACTCCTGAGGAAAATCATCCGAGGGCAACAGATCAAACGCCCCGCTCTCCCCAAACCCTTCCCGGAAGAAAGCAAACTGTGCCTCGGCAAAAGCTTGCAACGATTGCACCACCGCCAACAGCGTCTTCGCCCGTGGCACCTCCAATGCCACTAGATCCTCCAACTGTCCTAACAAATCGGTAAGAACACCATGCAACGTCTCCCACCGATCTTCCCATACAGACAAATCACCCTGATACGACATTGTTTACTCCTTCACCACACTAAAGACAGAACACACTCAATTTCAATAACCGAATAGTACTATACCATCGCTAATTGAACGTTAACTGTTCGTGCGGATACAGTGAATTTGTCGTAAACTGGACAATTTAGAAGGGATTTATGCCAATTTTGCTGTCAATTGTAAGGAAAACGGCAAGAAACAGAGGGTAAAATAAAAAAGAAGCGTGAATTTGGACAAACTCACGCAATTTTCATTTGCCAAAAATTTGGTTTGTGTTAAACTATCAATGGCTCCCCCCCCAGAGATGTTCCCTTAAGCGCCCGCTTAAGGGACATCTCACTTTTTTTATAAGCTCCCTAATTATTTGGAAAAACTACTACATCTTGCATCGCCGCCCAACGGCCGATATCGCGCCCCTCAATCGCCGCCGCCATCAAATCAGGGAACAGGTCGGGCGTGCAGGCAAAGCAGGGAATGCCCAGGTCAAGAAAGTTGTGCGCCACGTCGCGGCTAAAGCTGGGCGCACCGCTGTCTTCCAGTGTCAGCAGCACAATCACTGTGACCCCCGAGGCCACCAAATCGGCAGCGTGGCTCATCATCTGCTCCTTGTTCCCCCCCTCATACAAATCGCTAATCAGCACCAAAATGGTATCCTGCGGTCGTGTCACCAGCCCTTGACAGTAGGCCAGGGCGCGGCCAATGTGGGTGCCGCCGCTCAGTTGGGGGCCAAAGAGGATTTCCACGGGGTCGTGAAGCTGGTCGCTGAGGTCGGCAACGGAGGTGGAGAAGGCGACGAGTTTGGTGGTAACGGCCGTTAATGAAGCCAACGTCGCCCCCAACACACTCGCATACACCACCGAATTCGCCATCGAGCCACTCTGGTCAATGCACAGAATAATGTCCTTCAGCGACGTGCGCTTGTTGCCATACCCCACCAGCTTCTCTGGGATCACCGACCGATACTGCGGCTGATAATGCTTCAAATTCTTCTGCACCGTCTTGCCCCAGTTAATCTCCTTAAACCTAGGCCGCCGCTTGCGGCTGGCGCGGTTAATGCTTCCTTCCACCGCCTGCCGCAGCTTGTTGGAAAGCCGCTGCTGTAGCTCCTCCACCACCTTCCGCACCACCTCCCGCGCCGTCTCCCGCGTCCGCTGCGGCATCAGCCGCTTAAACGACAGCAGCGTTGCCACCAACTGCACATCCGGCTTAATCTGCTGCAACAGCTCCGGCTCCAGCAGCATCTTCTTCAGCTTCAGCCTGTCTATGGCATCCTGCTGCATCACCCGCACCACCGAGGCCGGGAAATAGGTACGGATGTCGCCCAGCCAGCGGTTGATGTCGGGGATGGCATCCCCCATGCTCCCTTCCTTGTCGTTGTTATAAAGTTGCTGCAACGCCTGGTCAACAGCCATATCCTGCTGATCCAACGAGCCACCTTGTTCCTGGTTCTGCTCGTCTGCACCCAGAATAAGCCGCCAGCGGCGGGTGCGTTCACCTTCGTCGGCGGGGGATTGGGGATTGGAAATTGGAGATTGGAGATTCATGTGTGTCCTGTAGGGAGTGGGGAGTGGGGAGTAGGGCGTGGTAGGTAAACACCCTACTCCCTACGCCCCACTCTCCACACCAAGAAGCTGCGCCATCAGCGGCAAAATCGTGTCGGCACGCTGCTGGTCAAAATGGGATTGTGTGGCGGCAACTGCATCGCGGCGGTCGCCTTGTTTTGCGCGTTGGGTAAGCTGCTGCCGTTCGGCCTCAGTAAAGGTGGCAAAGGTACGGCGCAGCAGCGGAAGCTGGGCCATAAAGTTTTCTTCTTGCAGCAGCAGCACCCAGCCATCCAAAATGTGCCACAGTTCGTCATCGTGGATGAGGATGAGGCCGCTGTCTTTGAGGAACCCTTCAATCCACATGGCAGCTTGCAGCAGCGCGGGCGGTGAACCGGTGGCTCCTTGTTGGGGATGGGCAACAACGGCCGTTTGTGTCACCGACAGCATCAACCGCAGCCGCTGCATCACCTCCTCCCGCGACCATTGCCGGTCATCCAGCAGCAGCCGACACGCCCGCCCCGTCAGCAGCCCGTGCATCGCCAGATTGTCGGCCAGTTGCGCCAGCACCCCATACCACGCCCTCAGGTGCTGTTCCTGCTGCATCGTTTTCAGCAGCCCGTGGGTTCGCACCAAATGGGCATACATCTCCGCCGCCGCCTCATCGTTGAGCGAAGCGCAACTGCTGGGCAACCCAATGCAAATGCGCGTCACCAGCCCGTCCACCACCTGCTGCACCACCTCACGGTTAATTTGGCGCACATTGCCATAGCGCAGCACCCGCACCAGCGGCGGCAGCGCCTCCATCATGTGCGCCACATCGCTGCTCATCGCCGACACTTGCCCCAGCCGCGCCATCAGCGGCACAATCACCTCTGGCAAATCGGCCAGCAGCACCAAATTGAGCAGTTCGGTCAATTCCGACAGCTTGGTTGCCTTAGTCGCTCGCTCGCTCGCCAACTGGCTGGCCGCTTCCAGCACCGTCGTTCCCCACATGCTGGCCTCAATCAGCAGCACGGCAAACTCCGGCTTCCACTGCATCCGCCATAGCTCCAAATACGTCCCCTGCGAATCCTTGATCGGTTCGCTTTGCCCCCAGGGAATGCCCAAAAGCTGGAGCCGGTGCAGCAGTTGGCTGCGCTCCAAATGGACGGGTTTCCGCAGATCCAGCGAGAGGGTGCTAATGTCAGGGTCGGGGTAGAGCCGCAGCCACTTTTGCAGCCGGTACAGGTCACGCTGCAAGGGAACCATCGGCGTGGAGGGCGGCACGCTGCCCATGCGCTCACCCACAATCAGCTTGTCGCGGATGAGTGCCATCGGCTCGGTGTCGCCAAAGCACATAATCGTTTGCGTCGCTTCGTTGAACTCCTGCAAACCGGGGATGGGATGCTGGCGAATGGCGGCCAGCGCCTCAGCCAGCCGCACCGCTTCGATGACGTGGGCGGCGGAAGCGTCCAAATCTTGCTCACGCAGCAGTTCGGCTACTAGCGTCAGCCAGTAGATGCCAATGTCGGTGGCAGAACGGCCGTTTTCCCCCATCTCCCACAAATGATGATACCAACCCGGCGCCTGAATCCCCGCCCCATAGCCAGAACGGGTCGCTAAACGGCCGTAAGTCCAGGGCACCCACGTTGCCGCCACCTTCACCCGCTTCATCCCCTTCAACAGTGCCTTGTCCACCTTCGCCGCAACTTCCTCCGCCAGCGCCGGGGCGTGCCACGCCCCACACACCACCGCAATCCGCTGGAACCCCTCCTTCCGCGCCTGGCGAATGGTGCGCCGCATGTAGGCTTCGCGCCGCGCCTCAAACAAATCGCTCTTGGTCGGGGTGGTTCCCATCGCCAGCATGTCGGCCTCGTTCCGCAGCACCGACATCACGCGGAAAATAGCGGCAAACACGTCTTCGTCATGCGCTTGCCGCTGCTCAATGACCTGATTCCACCAGCTTTCATAATCGCCGTAGCCAGATGCCTGGGCCAAGGTTTGCAGGGCTTGCTGGCTGCGGGAAACGGCCGTTTGTTCCCCCTCCTCTCCCGTTTCTCCACCTTGTTGTTCCGCCAATTCATCCAGCTCGGCAAACCGCCGCGCATGGGGCAAATCCATAAACCGCGCCGGAATCCCCTGCCGCACCGCATAGCGCAACGCCTGCCACTCCGGTGAAAACAGCGCCAGCGGGATATAGCTCGCCCGGCGCGGCCTGTCGGGGCGATAGACCAGCAGTGCCACCGGCGGCTCCATCTCTTCCTCCGCCAGCAGCGGAATAATCTCATCCGCATCTGGCGGCCCCTCCACCAGCACAATATCTGGCTGCAACACCGTCAATGCCTGCACCAAACCCCGCGCCGAGCCGGGGCCGTGGTGGCGAATGCCGAAAATGTAAAGATCGTTGTTTTCTGTAGAAGACAAGGGAGTTGAGATTAGAGATTAGAGATTAGAGGGTTGAGAACCTCAATCTCCAATCTCCAATTAACCAAGATCACGACACGCCCGATACAAATCCTGCCACGCTTCCCGTTCGCGCACCACCGTTTCCAGATACTCCTGCCAAATCACCTTGTCTTGTACGGGGTCTTTGATGACCGCGCCAATGAGGCTGGCGGCTAAATCGTGGGCGCGGACGGTGCCATCGCCAAAGTGGGCGGCCAACGCCAGCCCGCTGTTGAGTACCGAAATCGCCTCGGCGGTGCTAAGAGTGCTGGTGGGGGATTTGATTTTGGCCTTTTTGTCCTGCGTCATCCCGCTGCGAAGCTCACGGAAGATGGTGACGACGCGCTGAATTTCCACCAGGGCAGGCAGTTCGGCCGGCAGTGCCAACGCCTGCCCCAATTCTGCCACCCGCTGCTGCACAATCTGCACCTCCTCCTCGGCGGTGGCAGGCAGCGGCAGCACCACGGTGTTAAAGCGACGGCGCAGGGCGCTGGAAAGCTCGTTCACCCCCCGGTCGCGGTCGTTGGCGGTGGCAATAACGTTAAACCCTTTGCTGGCCTGCACCTCCTGATTGAGTTCGGGAATGGGGAGCAGCTTTTCCGACAGGACAGTGATCAGCGAGTCTTGAACGTCGGCCGGGACGCGGGTCAGCTCTTCGACGCGAGCCAGCTTGCCCGTTTTCATTGCCAGCATGATGGGGCTGGGGACGAGGGCGGCGGCGGTGGGGCCGTTGGCAAGCAGGCTGGCGTAGTTCCAGCCGTAGCGCATCGCCTCCTCGCTGGTTCCGGCCGTACCTTGCACCAGCAGCGTCGAATCGCCGCTAATGGCCGCCGCCAAATGTTCGGCCAGCCACGTTTTGCCGGTGCCGGGAATGCCCAGCAGCAGCAGGGCGCGGTCGGTGGTGAGGGTGGCGATGGCAATCTCGATTAAACGGCCGTTGCCAATATACTTCGGCGTAATGGCAAAACCGTTGTCGAGCGTGCCGCCCAAAATGTAGGTCGCCACCGCCCACGGGGAAAGCCGCCAGTTGGCGGGGCGGGGACGGTCATCAAATTGCTGCAATTCGTGCAGCTCGTGGGCATATTGCTGTTCGGCGTGAAGGCGTAAAATCTCTGTCATGGCTTCTATTATTGGTTCTTTTGGATTCGTAGGATAGCTGGCACATGGGAAACGGGCATATGCAATACGCCCCTACATCTGCCATCACCCACTGATAACTGATTACTGTTTACCGATTACTGATCACCTGCAACATATTGCGGCGAAATTGAACGATGTCTAAAAACTCCTGAATACGTATTTCCCATACGCGGCTTTGGGTGGTGGGTTTGAGGGTGGTCGTTGCTTCTTCCAACAGGTCGGTGGGGAAGGTGTAGGCAAATTGGCGCACCGCCTCACGGAATTTCCAGTCGCTCACAGAACCTTTCCCAGAGCCGCCAATATCCTGCACCAATCGCTCCAGCACGGCACGCGCCAGGGGTATACTCCACGGGTTGGTCAATTTTTTCAGGGCGGCGGTGACGGGATGTTCACGCGGCGCGGTTTTGATGCCCGGCTGGGTTGCCAGCAGATGCAGCACATAAGCCTCTTGACGGTCAGGGGGAAGGACGGGCAGCATATCGAGGCTTTGGTAGGTGGCAATTTCCAGGCTACTGCCAAAAAGCAACGCTTCACACCATTCGGCGTTTTGCTGGCGACGGGCGGCAAGACCCCAGCCACGTATGAAGGGGTGTTGGTTAGGGCTGTTAACGGCCGTTTCCACCAGCTCCCGCGCCGACAAGCCAAACCGCTCATTCCAAAACGACAGCGGCACACCGCTGAGCAACTGCGCCGTGCGCCAGTTTTGCGCGTTCATCCCGTGAGTCGTGGCACGGGGCAGCACCCCATCCCGCTGCGTCGCCGCATCCACATGATCCAGCAGTTCCAGCCGCAGCACGCGGCGGCCACCCTGTTCAGCCAGCGTCATCAGCGGGGCCGCCCGTTCCGTTTGCCGCTGGCAGTGGCGCGACTCCGTTAGCGACCCCAAAAACTCGATGGCGCGGCGGCGCACCGGGTAGCTGGCGTCATCCAGCGCCGCCTCGATAAATGGCTCGTCGGCCATGGAAAGGTTGGTTTCCAACGCCGCCAGAAAATCAGCCCGCTGGCGTGGCCCTTCGCTGCCCCAAGTTGTTTGCAGCAAGGCCAGCCCCTGCTGCGGGTCGCTGGCGCGGAGGTGCTGCAGCAGCGTTAGCCGGGCAGATTGGCTGCCCGTTTGCCACACCTCATCGGGGTTGGCAACCAGGGCGGGGGTGGCAACGGCGTATACCCAGTTTTCGTTTTGCGCCGCCAGCCACTGGCCGCGCTGCCCGATAGCCTGGCGAATGAGCGGGTGCAGTTCGGGGTGGCGGATGCCATATTGGAGCAGGTTGGGGATAAATTCATCCAGTAATCGCTGCTGGTTATCTATCAGAGCTTGCAGAAGTTCGGGGAGGATGGGTTGATAACGGCCGTTTATAACCCCAATCAACGTTGTTCGCAGCTTGTCGCTGCTGCGCGGCCAGTCGCCATCCGGCACAGGTGGCAGCTTGGGGGGCGTGATTTGCGGCGGCACGGTGCCCACCTGCTGGTGCAGGGCTAGGGTGGCGGCGGTGGCGAGGAGGGTTTGTTCGGGCGAACGGCCGTTTAGCTGTGCCAACAACCGCGCCAGCGACCCCTCATCCCCCGGCGGCGGCAGCGTGCCCCGCCCCGTGCCCAGCAGGGCAACTTTGACGACATCGGGGTAGGTGGTCATCCCGCCACCCCCTTCAACAACGCCAACTGCAGCCACCGCCCCTCGGCCGCCACGGTTAGCGGGCGCAAATGTTCGCCATTCCATTCGCCAAAGAGGGCCAACGGCCGGCCGCCGCTGAGTGCCTGCAAATGCCACCCTTGTTCAAAACCGGGCACCAGCGGCAGGGCGTGGTTTTGCTCATCACGGATAAACCAGTCGCCGCCGCGCTGGAACGGGATGACGCGCAGCAAGGCCAGCGGGTAGGTGTTGAGCCAGGGGTTGGCGGCCAGGGCGCGGGCGTAATAGCCGTGCGCCTGCGGGATGCTGGGGTAGCCCGCCACGCGGCTGAGGGCGGTGGGATCGGCGTGGCTTTGCACGATTGCCGCCCGCAGCGGTGCCGCGCTGGGGTAATAAGCTAGGTCTGCGTCAAGCACCTGACCGGGGCGCAGGCTGTTGTCCAGCTTTTGCGGCCCCACGGCGTAATCGCGGATGAGAGCCGGACGTTGGTGCTGTTGGCTCCACAGCCAGGTGCGCTGAATTTGCAGCTCTTTTTCTTTCTGCGTGTGCCGCCCCACAATTACCCACTGGTCACGCCAGCGGGGTTGGTTGTCTAAATCGGCGGGGTCGGGCAGCCAGCCAACGGCTGTTTTTAAATCCGCCTGTGTTTCCGGGGGCAAGCTGTCAAATCGCTGGTACCCCTCCACCAAAAGCTGTAGCCGCCCCAGCTTTGCCAGCAGCTTTTCCGGCCAGTCTGGTTTGCCACCGGCGGGAATGCTGGACAAATCGCCCACCTGCCGCGCCACCGTTTCCGCTTCGGCGTCTACCAGTCGGGCGGCGGCTTCGTCCCAAAAGCTGTTGGGCATTTGGCGCACATCGGCCAGCCCGTTACGCAGCAAATCGGCCAGCCACATCCCTAGTTCAGCCATGCCGGCGCAAATTTTGCCGTGGCGCTCCTGCTGCCGCTCCCGCTGGCTGCGGGCATCGGCCACATAAATGTCGCTGTCCTGCGGCTGCGTCACCCAGTCGGGTGGGGTGGCGGCGGTGATGGGCTGCTCGGTGGCGCGGATAAAGAGCGCCAGGGCATGTTCGCAGGGGCGGCTGCGGCTGTTGCAATTGCAGCGAAAGGCGGGGGCGGTTAAATCTATTTGGCTTTGGTAGCGAAGTTGTTCGCGGGTGGAGGCGACAATGCCCCAGGCAACAGTGATGGTAACCCCCATTTCCTGCCAGGCTTCGGGTTTGAGCAGGCGGTGGCTGGCGTTGCGCGTGCGCACGTCGGGCGCAAGGGCGAGGATTTGTTCAATTGTCCAGGTGACCGACATAAATTCTCGATGATGACAGTCGCCGTAACAACTGTCTGGGGATTGGGTAAACTCGCCAATCTCTCTGCTAACGATACGCGGGCATTATAGGGGAGGGGCGCGGCTGGGGTCAATATCGTTTACGCTTCTCTTACACTAGCACGCTGTTGACAAAAGCAACCTCGCAGCGCAGGGGCGACGGCAACTGTAGGGGCGGAATGACCGGGGTTTACGCAGGCAATGTCCTGGCCTTATCTCCCGGTCGTCTCGCCCTTGTGTTACCCCAAAATGGCGTGGGCGGGTGAGGCACGGGCGAGACGGCGCGGAGAGAATGCCGCATGTTCACCCCGTGCCAATCCGCGCCATCCCGCCCCTACGCGGCGGTGGGGGGTAACAACAGTTGGTTTTCAAATGTTTCCCGATTTGGCACGGCGGCCAGCCGCAAACAATCCACAAACAATTGCGTAGCCTCCAAATAGCGCACAAATAGTTTCGTTTGTTCTACCGACAGCGGCCACTCATGCCCAATGTCGCGGTGCTGGATACTGATTTGCTGCAACTGGCGGTAAAATTGCCGCCAAGTTTCGCGGTCTGCTTCAGCATCGGGAATCGCTAATTGCCTAATTGCCCCGGCCAACGCCGTCAACCCCATTTTCTGGCTCGCTTTAATCATATTGCGTATACCCCCTTTGAGGACGATGGCGAGGGCGAAGTCGAGGGTGCGGTCGCGGGCGAGGTCGCGGTCGAGGGCGCGGGCAAGGGCGAGGTCGAGGTCGAGGTCAAGGTCAAGGTCGAGGTCGAGGGCGAGGTCGAGGATGGGGACGCTGGCGTGGTCGAGGGCGCGGGCGAGGTCGAGGGCGAGGTCGCGGTCGAGGGCGCGGGCGAGGTCGAGAACGAGAGCGCGGGCGAGGTCGCGGTCGCGGTCGCGGGCAAGATCGCGGGCGAGGTCAAAGATGTAAAGGTAAAAAGCACGCAGGGCTGAGGGTTTAGCAGCCCCTACCGCCTGCGTGCTTTTCACTACACCCCATTGCAACAACCACCCAATCGCTGCTTCTCTGGCCACCATCTGGTTCAAAGCTGCCACAAAGAGCGTGCAAAATTCGGTGGCCTCATTCAGCATACCCACAGTCAGCAGAAACACCTCACGCCAGCGGTCATCCCCCACGTGCGTTATCAGATGCGGCAGCATTCCTTGGTTGTCCACCACATACCGTGCCACCAAATATTCCAGCAGCGTCAGGTGGGAAAAAGAGTAAATATCCCGTGCCCGCTCCACAAACAGGCCGTGGTGCGCCGCCAGCACCGCCAGCAGTTGCCGCCCTACTCCCACTTGGACACGCCCCTCCGTCAATATCGCCCACTGCTGCTCAAGCAGCCTGGTCAACGCTGCTTCTTCAATGTAGAAATTTCCCCCATCAAACATCGCCATCGCCACCGCCGCCAACAGCTTTTGTTTTTGCTCCGGCTCCAAGATCAACGCACCCAAATGACGGTCAACGGCCTTCGTCTCATCCCACTCCCGCAGCAGCGCCGCCGTGGCGCTGTCGTACAGCCGATGGCGCTCCGCCGGAAAGTCCCCCAAATCTTCATACGCCAAACAAAGCAACCCCAGCAGCATCGGCGTTTGCGCCAGTTCCCGCAATCGTTTGTTTTTTTCGGCTCGGAGTTCATTCCAACAAGCCTCCGCCTTCTCCCAATCCTCAAACCAGTGGTAGATAAAGTCCTCAGCCTGTTTGTCGTCAAAATCCGCCACCTCCACCGTCTGAAAGCGTAAAAACGAAGCCTGTGTTACCGCCACGCGGCAGCTAATTACCACCTGGCACTGGTCAAAGTCAGCGGCAAACCGCTGCAAGGCGTGGATCATCTCCCGCAACTGCTGCTCGCTTTGCTGCGCCTCATCCAGCCCGTCAAACAGCACAATTGCCTGGCCTTGTTCCAATTGATCAAGCATCAGCGTTTCTACATTTAAATCGCGGGAGCGGGGCAGCAGCCGCTGCTGGATAAAGTCCAGTGGCTCCAAACCAGAACGGGCCAGCTCATGGAGCGACACAAAGATAGGCAGCTTACTCCAGCGGCCAGCCAGTGCCTTCAGCGCAATCTGCTTCAAAAACGTCGTCTTGCCCGCCCCCGGTTTCCCCAGCACAAACAAATTTTTTCCTGTGCCAACCACCTTCAATCCATCACGCCTTTCTGTCCGTCGCTCATGCAACTGCGGCCAAACACCCCGCTTTAGTTTGGCCGGGTCATACCACTGCGCTGCCTCTTCCTCCTGCAGGACATTCAGCGCCGTATAGTTCCCAGCCAACGGCCGTCCTCCCCGCTTCCCCAAAACGTGCATCACGCTCACTTCATCGTACAGCCGCTTCTTGTACTTCTCCCAATACTCGGTAGCCTGTGGCTGTTCCGGCGGCTGCACCACCGACGGGCGGGGAAACACAATGCCTGGGTTCTCGGCTTGCGCCAGATCAATGAGTTTGTCAAGCTTGCCCTCAGCTATGGCACGCTCCAAAATACTTTGCCATGTGAGGTCGCTTCTGTCACCCAAGCTAATGCGCGACACATCCATCCCGGCGGCTATCGCTATTCGTCGCGCATCCTCCTTATTGCCATAAACCCATGCTAATTTCTCTTGCAACTGCGTGTGTTCATTTGTCCAGTGCATTCGTTCAACCCTTGTTTATCTGGTGAGCTGCTCACGAGGGGTGGAAAACGGCCGTTTTGCCACGCCAACACCAACAAGACCGCCCCATTATATAACACAAACAGTCCCAAACGTGGTAGGCATGTTGGGATTGGGTTACAGTAACGGTTACGTGGTGCGTGGTGCGTGGTGCGTAAGAACACCTATCTGCACGCACCACGCACCACGCACCAAATTTGTCAAACCCACAAGACGGAAAGAACCCGTTTGACTTAATGGAGGAAAAATGACAGCGAACCTTTTGTTAAAAAATGTGCGGCCGATGGGACGGGAAGTGGTGGATGTGTTAGTTCGGGAGGGGGTGATTGTGCAGATGGCGGCGGGGATTGCGGTGGAGGATGAGGGGGAAAAAACGGCCGTTTTTGACGGCCACAACCAGCTTCTGCTCCCTGGTCTCGTCAACGCCCATGCCCACATAGACAAAAATTTGCTGGGGTGGCCGTGGCACAAAAACCAGGTGCCGGGGCCGCGCATCCGTGACTATGTTGACAACGAGCGGCGGGTGCGGCGGGAAATGGGGCTATCGGCGCAGGTGCAGTCGGCGCGGGAGGTGGAAGCATCGCTGGCGCTTGGCACCACCCATATTCGCACCCACGTAGACATTGACACTGAGGCTGGGCTGGCGCACTTTGAGGGGGTGCTGGCAACCCGCGCAGCGTACCGCGAGGTGATGACCATGCAAACAGTCGCCTTCCCGCAAAGCGGAATGCTCATTCGCCCCGGCACGGTTGAACTGCTGGAGGAAGCGGTCAAAATGGGAGCCGATGCCATTGGCGGGCTTGATCCGTCAACGGTAGACCGTGACCCGGTGCGCCACCTCGACATCATTTTTGCTATTGCCGACCGGCACGGGGTGGAGTTGGACATTCACCTGCATGAACCGGGGATGCTGGGGGCGTTTGCCGTGGAGCTGATTGCCGAGCGCACGAAGGCGCTAGGGCTACAGGGCAAGGTGACGATTAGCCACGTTTTTTGCCTGGGGCAAGTTGAGGAAAGCTATTTGAACCAACTGATTGACCTGCTGCTGGAAAATCGGATCACCATCATGTCGTTGGGGTCGGGGCGGTCGGATTTTCCACCGCTGAAGCGTCTGTATGAGGCGGGGGTGCCGCTTTGCACCGGCACTGACGGGGTGCGCGACACGTGGGGGCCGTTTAACCAGATTGATTTGCTGGATCGGGTGCGGCTGCTAGGGTACCGCAGCGGTTTACGCAAGGATGAGGATGTGGAGATGCTGCTGGATATTGCCACCTACGGCGGGGCGCGGCTGATGGGAGACGGGGATTATGGGCTGGCGGTGGGTAAACGGGCGGATTTGTTGCTGCTGCCGGCCGACACGCCCACAGAAGCAGCAGCCACCCGACCCCCACGAACGTTGGTGGTGAAGGGGGGACGGGTGGTGGCGGAAAACGGCCGTTATCTCCCACCAAAATAGAGATTGGGGAGGCCGCGATTGGGAGACAAAATCTCCCAATCGCCCAATCAACGCCCCATATGATTTCCGGCAAACGATTTGGCCTAAACGCCCTTTTGCCCTCTTTAGGGATTGACAGTCGGCCAATGCTCATTATAGTTAAACATGAGCGTGTGTCTTGGGAGGATCATACCTGTATAAACGATACCTCTCCTTTTTAACAACCCTTGCATCAGCTAAACCAAACACTAGAGGGCATGGTACTCCAAGACACCTAAGAGGGAAAAATGTTGCAAACGCCATTCACCCAACGTCGTTTTTTACGCTTTGTGTTCTTTGTCGGCCTCTTTAGCCTGATTCCCCTTTATTACCCGGTTACACACCACAACGCCACCCTATTTCAAGAAGACCGCAGCCAAACGGCCGTTGTGCTGGCCGAGATGCTGCAAGCCGCCAATGCAACCTCCAATTTTTGCGAAGGGTTTGAGTCGGGCAGCTTGCCCGCCTTTATGACCACCGAAACAACATCTAATGCAGGGGCAAACGGCCGTGTTCAGATCTCTGCCGCCTTCCCCATTCAGGAACGTATCACGTCAACCTAGACACTGATTGTGATGGCTGTGGCGGGAATACGCAGCAGGCTCTCATCGTCAGTGTAGACCTGGCTGGTGCTACCCAAGCTGGGCTTAACTTTTGGATAGCCAACCGTGGCGACGAATCCCACGTGCAAGATGGGGTCTTTATTAGTGATGACAGTGGGGCAACTTACACCCGTATCCTTGATTATTCAACCTTTTCCTCAGCCTACACCGAGGTCAATATTGATCTAGCGGCAGCCGCAGCCACGGCAGGGCTAACCTTGGTTGATGGCTTTCTCATCAAGTTTCAAGGGTATGACAACTACACAATTGGCACCGATGGCTATTCGATTGATGATGTTTGCATTTGCACCCCGCCCGCCCCGCTGACCGTAACGGCCGTTGCCAATGGCTCTAACGTTGACCTCTTGTGGAACGATACCGGCAGCAACAGCTATGAAGTCTGGTACAGTCTCAACACCAACTACATTACCCCCGGTGGGGATTGTAGCAACCCGGCTCCGTATCAATGCCAAGAAGTCCAGGCCAACAGCTTCACTGGAATCGGTTGGGCCGCCCATCCCGACCTCAATTTTGATTACTTTGTTTTGGATGTGAATGGTTGTGGGCAGCAATCACCTTGGTCACAAAGCAGCGAGCAGGGGTCTTTTACCTTTCCACTCGGCAGCAACATTCCCGCCAATTTAGCTCTAACCAGCACGGCACAACCCCAGATTGACATCACGGCGGCCGCGGCACCGCTCACCTACATACTCAACTACGCCAATGCCAGCCGCTATACGGCCGATAATGTTGTCATTACGGAGGCAGTCCCTGATGGCACAACTTTTAACGCGGGTGCCAGCACTGCTGGCTGGACGCAGGTTGGGT